>JAITQV010000520.1 GCA_031288765.1 Planctomycetaceae bacterium | reverse complement strand
GATATTTACGGTTATGTTAATACTGAACTTAATGGGACAAACGGAAGCCTCAATATCTCCGGCGGAAATACAATTTTTGAACAAATTGTCAGCTTCGACGGCGGTATCAATATCGGAGGTAATGCAAAGGTTACACAAGGCGGAGCGTTTGAATCCGGTAAAAATTTCACTCTCGGTCAAAATGCAACATTAAACTTCGTCCCATACACAAACAGTATTGTTGCCGCCGAAAGTGTGGATATTCAGGGTAATGTCAATCTCCTAAATCCGTACACAGGTGATACTCGTATTGATGCAGTAATTGTTGCCGGAAATGATCTCGATAAAAATCAACTTAGTTCCAAATTCACCAGAACTTGGGGATTGAATAGTTGGGATGCAATTTTCCCGTCCGATACACAAATGGATTTACAATACGCATCCATTACACCTTATGATTTCGCCAACCGTCATGGTCTCGGCTGGAATATGAAAGAAGCAGCAAGAGCTGTTACTGAAAATATTAAATCCGTGCCGGATTCCGTATGGAGCGAACTAGATGATTATCTCCACTTATTGGATACCGACGACAAAGTTACCGCCGTACTCGATAACCTTCGCGGAACCGAACAAGCCGCCGATGTACTCACAATCGCCCTTTGGGATCCATGGACAAAAGTGTATCAGCAATTGCTCAAACGTGATGATAACCACAAACCCGTTGTCCGTGCAAACGGTCAAGCACCCGGAACATTCCAGTTCAAAAACCGGAATGTCTGGATCGAAAGTTATTACCGTTACACCGATGTCAACGGCGATAAGAATGCGAAAAAATATTACGAAAACCGCGGCGGTTTAATGTTGGGGCTCGATACCAAAGTTGCTCATTTCACATCACTCGGTATTGCGTTCGGATTCGGCGACCCGCGGCTGACAAGCCAGTTCGGAAAAATCGAAGCCGATGACTACACCCTCGCCTTGTACAGCCGTACCCGTATCAACAGCGAATATTACCTCAACACCTTCTTCGGATTCGGTACCCAAGAATTTAAGTATCAACGTAACGATGCCCTCACCTATGATATTTACAAAGCCGCTTATGACGGCAACGCCCTGTATGCGAGTGCCGAATTGCTCCGACCCGTCGATTGGAGCAATTCGTGGACATTGTACCCAACAATCGCCCTCGATTATCAACGTTCATGGGCTTACAGCTTCAACGAACAAGGCGGTCAGTTAAGTCAATCAGTACGAAAAGGCGATGCCGACCGGTTTATCGGGCGTTTCGGAGTCGATTCCAAATTCCGTTACTCCAATAACGTAAACTTCCTCACACGTTTACAGTACGGCTACCTCGTCGGCGGTGATACCCACACCTCCATCCGCTCCTCCTTCGCCGGTACAAAACCCGTTATGACCTTGCACGGAATCGACCTCGGAAGAAGTCAGTTCAATGTCGGTATCGGCGGCGAATGGTTCGTTGACGAAATCCAAAGCCTCAAATTCTTCGGTAATTACGATATCGATTTCGGAAAACGCCACGCAATGCAAACCGCACAACTCGGTGTTAATGTTACGTTCTAGTTAATAAGAATTAACAGAACAGCAAACAGTAAAAAGAGATTTTAAACACGGAAAACACGGATATTGCACGGAAAAACTCGAAAAGTTTCCGCAAATCTCCGTGTTTTTCTGCGTATCCCGTGTTAATAAAAATAGACAGTTACTGTTTTAGATACCGGCGGTTTATCACGGCTGTTTATTTTTTTGTGTTTCTTTTCCGTACAAGGCTTCAATACAAATAGATGACCACGATTCAAATGCCGAAAGATCACACAACATCTCATTGACCGGCACAAAACCGGATTCAATTAAATCCGGTTCGTTTGATGTAACATTGGGTTCGGTAAGGTCAAAACAGTGAACAATTCCAAGATGAACCCGTCCAACTTCGCTTTCGTCGTCGTTAATCAAACCAACACAATGTTCCGTATATTCCGAATCAATCACCACTTCTTCCCGAAGCTCCCGTAACATCCCTTCACGGTAAAGATCATGATTTTGAACTAACTCGTTACGGTCATCCGACGAAAGATGCCCCCCAACACCAACACTGCGTTTACTGTGAAGCCGGCTTTCTCCCATTCCCTTGCCGCGAACATATTGAAACAACCGCACAATACCGTCCGATCCGGTATGACAAAAAATCATGTACGGAATGAGTTGTTTGAAATTAGGGTCTTTTTCGGCTTCGCTTCGCGGTCGAAACAAAACATTTTCCGGCGCCAACAAAACACGCCTGTAACGTTCCGCATCACGGCAAAACCCCTGAAAATATCCAATCTCATAAAATAATGTCGTCGGAACGACTAATACGTGTTCTTCCATAGATTAACGCTCAACAATTTTGTATTTATTCAGTCCTTTGTTAAACAATGACGCAAGAAAATTTCATTTTTTCCTAAGCCCGCAGGGCGAGATGTGCATAACCGGCGGTGAAGCGAAACGCAACCGCCGGATCGGATTCCCCAATTCGCAAAGTCCCGCAGGGACGAGATTATGGTTGTGTTGATTGATAATCTCGCCCCGTGCGGGGCTTAGAGAAGTGTGAGAGATTCCGATCCGTAGGTTGCGCTTCGCTCCACCTACGGTTATGCACATCACACCCCTTGCGGGGTTAAGATTCAGAGTTAATACTGAAAACATGTTCATATTGAAAACAAAGGACTGAATAGATACCGCCAATTTAAAAAACAATTTGATTATGATAAGGTTAAGTTTTTTTGTTTACCCGTCATCTTCTTCTCCATACGTTGTGTAATAATAGGGAGTTACGGCGGCAAATTCCGCACCGCATGTATCCACCATTTTCCGCACGGCAACAACACCATATTCCTGACGTTGCCGCCGAACCCATTTTTCCGTTGTTCCCAAAATCTCCGCAAGCCGGTGATCGGAAAAACCAAGCCGTTTCAAATACAACATTTTTTCCGGCGTAATATCATCAAGCCGGCAACCTTCGAGTTCCGTTTCCGCCTGAACAAGTTCCGCAATCTGTTCCAAAAACCACGGATCAATTCCCGTCAAACGGTATAAATCGTCAATTTCCGCCCCCAACCGCAATGCCGAAGCAAGTTGGTAAAGCCGATCACGCGTCGGAACACCGATTTTTCTGTACAATCCATCAAGCGAAAGCGGCGAATCGTCGGCACTGAACAACCCGAAACGCCGGTTTTCCATTGACCGGATTGTTTTGTGTAACGCCTCTTTGAATGTCCTGCCGATTCCCATCGCTTCACCGACAGACTTCATTTGAATCGATAATGTTTCATTGCCTTCCGGGAATTTTTCAAACGCAAACCGCGGAATTTTGACAACAACATAATCAATCGTCGGTTCAAAACAAACACTGGTTGTTTGCGTGATTTCGTTGCGCAACTCGTCCAGCGTATAACCGACGGCAACTTTGGCGGCGATTTTCGCGATGGGAAAACCGGTTGCTTTCGAGGCGAGCGCGGAACTCCGGCTGACACGCGGATTCATTTCAATAACGACAAGCCGTCCGGTTTTGGGATGTTGTGCAAATTGAATATTGCAGCCGCCGGTTTCCACGCCGACAGCACGGATAATTTTGATCGAATCGTCCCGCATTTTCTGATATTCACGGTCGGTCATTGTCTGAACCGGCGCAACAGTTATCGAATCACCGGTATGCACTCCCATCGGATCGAAATTTTCAATGGAACAGACAACAACCACATTATCGTTTTTGTCCCGCATCATTTCCATTTCAAATTCTTTCCAACCGGCGAGAGATTCTTCGATAAGAACTTCGTGAACCATGCTGGCGGAAAGACCGCCGTTGACGATTTTCTCAAATTCTTCTTTGTTGTAGGCGATTCCGCCGCCTGTTCCGCCAAGCGTGAACGCAGGACGAACCACACAAGGTAATCCGACAATTTCCAACGCGTCAAAGGCTTCGTCATGGTTTCGCGCCAACTCGCTTTTCGGAAGATCGATACCGGCGTTCCGCATGGTTTCGCGAAACAGGTCGCGGTCTTCCGCACGCCGGATAACATTATGATCCGCACCGATCATTTCGATACCGAGTTCGTCAAGAATTCCCGTTTCGGCAACCTGTAAGGCAACATTGAGTGCGGTTTGCCCGCCCAGTGTCGGCAGCAAAGCGTTGGGGCGTTCTTTCCGCAGGATTGCGGCAACATATTCCGGCGTAATCGGTTCAATATAGGTACGGTCAGCCCCGACAGTATCAAACGCCGCCGGATCGGTCATAATTGTTGCCGGATTGGAATTGACAAGCACAATCTCATAACCTTCTTCCCGCAACGCTTTACAGGCTTGAGTTCCCGAATAGTCAAACTCACAGGCTTGTCCGATAATAATCGGACCCGCTCCGATTATTGCAATCTTTTTAAGATCAGTACGTTTGGGCATAATGTGTTAATAATTTTTTCTGTTTTTTGAATACAAAGAGGTATTTGCAGCCGTTGGTTTTTATCCGAAATCCGTGTGTACGGAAATCAAATCAAACAGATAAAAATTACCAATTCTTTGTCTTTGTAAGTTTGCCTATTATGTTCAGGTTTTAGAAGATTGTCAATATAGAATGTTTTTAAAATCAGAAGAGTCGGACACCTATATTTATTCAGTCAGGCGGGCGATCTTTCGCCGAAGGGTTTTCACCTGCCGTTGCCGACCTCTTGATTTTTTACCCAAAAACAAAAACAACCTAAAAATCCGGCAATCACAAGGTAGGCAATCGTTCGCCGAACGATTGCGTCGGCGTTAGCCGACTGAGAAATTTGTCGGCGGACGGTTGCGTCGGCGATAGCCGACAAATTTTTGTTTCCACACGGCAATCGGAATCTTAACCCCGCAAGGGGTGTGATGTGCATAACCGGCGGTGAAGCGCAGCGCAACCGCCGGATCAGAATCCCCAATA
>JAITQV010000698.1 GCA_031288765.1 Planctomycetaceae bacterium | reverse complement strand
TTCGAACGGAAATTACCGCCGGAACACAACATGACACACAGCATGAAACATACTGTGAGGCTTGCCATAAAAAATGGCAAAATGGTAAATAAAAATGTACACATGGTTTTCTCCTTTTTAAAAGAGAGTTTGATATTTTAACAGATTACATAACAAATAATCTGCTGTTGCTAAAATTGGAAAACAAACACTAAACCGAGAAACGGCAACAGAAATGTCACTCTTTGAGGAGCGACACGTTATAGAGAACAGGCTTATTCCCACCTACGAAAGTGGTGCATTACATGTTTTAAAATGTAATACTGAACCATACCTACCAGATCATACGTGGCGCTCCCTTTTCGGGAGCCACGCAACTTTATGATCTGAAGTAATTTTCTACCCGGAAAATCCGGTCGTAATGTAGAAAATTACAGTTCGCCGAAGCGATCTCTATATTGTTGACGTACTCAATTATTTTTTTCACCCGAACAAAAATTCGGACTACTTATTTTTCAAAACGTAATTTAATCTCCTAAATGTTGAATTTAAAAAATGGAAAATTATTTGATCGGTTATTCTATATTTAAAAAAATATCGGTCAAGATACCCCTCCCCAAAAAATAATTTTTGTGTCTTTTAGCATTTTATTTTTTATTTTTATTTAGATGAATCTCTTACGAAGATTTATTGATTTGTTGCGTTAATTTTCTATTGATAGGAATTTCCTACGGAAATCAAATTACCGCAACGTATTAAATCTACATGTGGTAGGGGCGAAAAATGTTTCGCCCCTACATTGCGGCGTTTCGGCGAAACGCCGCCTACCTTGTGAATTTTTGGCGAACGGTTGCTACCTTTTGTTGACATACTTTAAGAAAAAATTCCGCTTGCGAACAATCACTCTCAACTAATATGCTACCCTTTCCGGTGGTGTGTCATTTGCCGTAACTTTCTAATATTACGTGTTCATTTTTTTAACGCAAAAAACGCTAAAAAACTGCCTGAACTATCATTTATTTCAAAAACGACCCCAAACCCAATAATTCGGCAAATAATTGACGGGGACTTCTAAAATCCCAAATTTGAGTTAAACTATTGCCTGAATGCCTTGTTTTTTAACGTGAAATACACAAAAAAATTCCACTGAAATATTACAAATTATTATGTTTCGCCCTTCGACCTGGACTAAAACAATTGTTGCTTCTATGACCAGCTATATTGACGCCGGTTCTATTGTTGCCGGAGCCGCCGGTCTCGTACTTTGGGCGGATTTTCTCGGTATGGAAAACTGGCAGATGGGACTTCTCGGCGCTTGCAGCTCCAACGCCCTATCCGCTGCTGTCGGAGCGTTAATCGGAGGACGAATCTGCGATTTGTACGGACGAAAAATCGTTTATACTTACGATTTATTGTTCTACATTCTCGGTATGTTGCTCATTGTTTTCGGTGTAAATTATCCGATGTTGCTCATCGGTTATATTATTGTCGGTCTTTCCGTCGGAGCGGATGTCGCCGCCTCGTGGACACTGATCGCCGAAAACGCCCCCGCCGAAAATCGAGCAAGACATTGCGGAACCGCTCAACTCATGTGGGCATTGGGACCTGCTGTCGTCTTGTTGCTCTCCGCACTGATGAATTGGTTCGATTTGGGATTGCTCGGTAACCGTCTCGTGTTCGGACATCTCGTTATCATTGCGTTTATCACCTGGATTTTACGCCTTCAAATGCCGGAATCGGAAGAATGGATCGCCAATAAACAAAAAGAAAAAGAATTGGTGGTTTCCGGTGTTTGGCAAAAAACCAGTTACTGGGATTTGTTCACCAATCCCGCAAACCTGCGAGGTATTCTATTACTAATAGGAGTTTACATGATCTGGAACCTCGCAGCCGGAACCGGCGGCTTCTTCCTGCCCTACATTTATAAAACAGCAGGAGGTATAAGTACAACCGCTTCACAGGCATTGTCGGCATTGCTGTTTGTAACATCCTGTTTTGCAACCCTGTTCATTTTTATGACGTTGGCGGATAAATACAGCCGGCGGTTGATTTACTGCGTGATTGCATGTTTGTATATTGCGGCGTGGGGGTTATTGATGTTGCCGAAAGAATATCTCGGTCTGTCTGTTTTTGCGGTTAGTTCCATTTTAATGGGAATCAACAACGGTTCGGGGCAACAAGCGTTTTACCAGATGTGGGGAGCTGAAATGTTTCCGGCACGTTATCGGGCGGCAGCGCAAGGTTTTTCATTTTTCTCTGCTCGTTTTGCGTTGAGTATTTGGAGTTATCTGGTTCCGATCATCATCGGCAGTAACGCCAAAGGAATGCCAATCGCCGCCGTAATTCTGGTTATATTCGCAACAATCAGTATGCTTATCGGAACGATCTTTTGCCCAAACACTGCCGGAAAAACTCTTGAACAAATCGAAGCGGAACGTTACGGGTCGTAACTGAGGATGAGACCGTTTGAGACGGTTTTTTCCCCTTTTCAACATTTTTCATCATTGAAAAAAAAGTAATTCACAAAAACAATTCAAAACAAACCCCAACTCTCCCGAACAAAAACAACTTAAACTTCCTAAATTAAACTAAAATTTCGCACAGAGTGTGAATATGAAGAAAAAATTGAAATTATCGTATTAAGTTTGGAGAAAAGAAGCGGATTTGCCGATTATTCTTTTTATAGGTTATTTACTGATTTTTGATGGCGCTGTAGCCAAATGGCTAAGGCAGCGGTTTGCAAAACCGCCATGTTCCGGTTCGAATCCGGACAGCGCCTTTTCTATCTCTTCCGTACAGTGATACAATAAAGGGATGTTTTCGGAAATATCCTTAAATTGTATTAATAATCATATCGAAATCGGTGTTGAGATGTCCGCTAAGAGGTCTTCGAGTTTTTTTTCTTCTTCTGCAGAAAGTTCGGATTGTCCGGAATTGCCGGAGTTACCGGAATTATTGGGAATGTTCAGTTGAAGCGGCGGTAAATTTAATATTGCCGCTTCCACTGTAGATTCCGCCGGAGTTTCAACTGTTTCCGTATTGTTTACCGGCGTTTCGATATTACCGACCGGCGGTGATAATTCGGGAAGTGCGGAAATATCAGGAAGACCAAACAGAGATTGTTCGGAGATTTCCGAAATAGATTCCCTCTCAAGTTGCGGTTCGGCGGAAATCATTTCCGTTTTATTTTCGTCAGGCAATTCCTTTGGCTCCGTTTCCACAAACGGTTCGGCAATTTCTCCGGCAATCTTCGGTTCCTGCAATTCCGGTTTGGCGATTTGCTGTTGTAAAGCAAGAAAATGAGAGGCTTTTTCCATATCAATAATCCCGATTTTCCGCGCTGTTTCAAAAAACCGTGAAACAACCTGAAACGCCTCACCAAACATCTCCGTCATGGATTCGTAAAGATATTTATTTTTGTCCTGATCGGCGAAAATCTGTTCGCCTTCCGTTTTTGTTTCGGCAAGCAGTTTCCGAACCGACTCCAATTCTTGTTGGAACGAATTGATTTCCTGTTGAATCATTTTCGTCTCTCCGGTAATTTCCGCTAACAAACCGGAAAAACCGTCGATTTTTCGATTCAACACGTCAACCTTCGAAGTCAACGGAACAATTTTCGATTGGATAAGAGCAACCTGCTCTTCAACAACAACAATTTTTTCAACAATATTGTTCATAATTTTTACTCAAACGGTAAACGGGGTGAATGTATTTCTCTGAATAATTTTGTATCGCGGGTTTGCCGGAAGAATACAAGTTACACTTTCCGTGCCTATTTCAAAAACAGGGTCGGGACATCCTTCTTCTTTCATTGTTCGGATAATCGTAGGAATACCTTGTCCTTCCGATTGCGCCAACTGCAATTTGTTAAACAGATACGCAAAACTTTGATTTCTCCATCGCGGACCGGCTTTGCCCGCTAAAAACTTTTCTTTGTCAACTCCCCAATGTAAACTGCCGGGAGATTCTATTTCGATTCTATCCGAAAAAACAGTAACACGAATCGGAGCCGAAATTTCATAGTCTCTGTGAACAACCGCATTTATCAACGCCTCTTGTAACGCCCTGACAGGATATTTAACTTGATTGGGTTTATTGCTGGTCTTGTCAAAAACAGTGTAAGCCTGAGTATTTAGTAATCCGATTGCCTTTTTCGCCTGCTCAATTATAGAACCGGTCAAAAGATGTCGTTCCGCTGTTGGTTCGCTCCGGTCAATACCGTTATAAATGGAAAGTGAAATATAAATGTCCGGAAAATTAAGGCTAAGAGAGGAACTTTTCCCAAACATAAATAGC
>JAITQV010000659.1 GCA_031288765.1 Planctomycetaceae bacterium | reverse complement strand
CCCATGCCCATACCGCTACCGCTGTTACCATAACCGGAACTGCCGCTTCCGCTGCCCGTCATGTTCGTCATATCTTCCGTGTCACCTCCAGCCATATTATACTTGAAAACGCTGCGAATATCCGAGAATTGCGGAGAAGGAGAAATCCGAACATAACGGCGATCCGCCGAAACAACCGCATTGGACATCAACATTGCTCCTTGCGGCAACGTGGTGATCACCGGTCGGTAACCAACAGCACTGGGACCATAATAGTACGGATAATAATTACGCGACGAACCGTTGCCGGAATTGAGCGGATTATAACCGAATTCGTTACTTCCGCCCGATCCGCCGATAATTTGTCCTAAAAGACCGTCATCGGCTAAACGTTTCAGGGCGTTATTGCGGGCAATCTGTTTTTGGGCAACACTCATCCGAAGTGTCGCAACATCAACAATACTCTCTTCCAAAGATTCGGTACGGCGACCGGTTTCCAAATCGAAACAAACAATAATTCCTTCCTGTTTCATTTGGAAAGCAGTTCCTTCCCGTCCTTTTTCATTGGGAACAATATTTGTTTCGACAGCAATTTTAACCATATTATTTGCCGGTTCGCCCCAATCCTTTCGAAGAACTATCGCATATCTTCCATTGAAACCTTTCGGGCAAATATAGGAGATTTTTTTGACACCGGATTGTTCGGTCAATGTTCCGGTTATCACATCGCCTGATTCCGAAACCGGTGTTGCTTTGAGAATACCGCCGGAGAGTGTTCGCGGATTGGCGAACCAACAATAAGCGTCATTCGGTTCACGAACCATAAGATCAAATCCGGCATTGCCTGTCCATTCAACCGTTACAACACAATCCCGCAAACGGGCTTCGCGAATTTCGGCGGCTAATTGAGATGCTTCTTCGGTACGTCCGTTTTTCTGCATTTTGGCTTCAAGATTTTGGAGAGCATTGAGAGCATTCTCCGCCATTTTCCGACCTAAGTTACTTTCCCATTCCTGAGTGAGAATAGCTAAAGCAATCCAACGGAGCGAGGTTTCATCTTGAAATTCGTCATACAATTCCTGTCCCAAACGGAATGTTGCCGAGTAAAATTCCTGTTTGGGAACCATTACTTCAAGAGCCTGTTTGTATAACGGAAAGGCTTTTTGTTTCATGCCGAGTGTCCGCATGAAAAGACCCACATTCATCAAATCAATCGGATTCTCACAAAAATCCGCCGCCGACAAAACCGCCCGTTCAACTTCTTGCCTCGGCGCACCTTTTCGGTAAAGCGTAATTGCAAGGGTTTCATACATCCAAGCTTGTCCGGCATCATTGAGAAGAGCCGACTCAATAAAAGCAACCACTTGATCTTCAACCGGTTTTTGGGCTCTCATTTCGTCAAGTAAACGGCGTCCGATTTCTTTAATCAGAACCTGATCATCTTTATTGCTTGAAAAAAATGTATCCCAAAATTCCGGTAAATTTGTTGCGGTTTTGGCATTGGTAATTGTTTGTTTGGCTTTGGCGGGAACATCTTTTTGAACTTCGTCGGGAATAGAGAACATTCCGCCGCCCATGTTGCCCATACCCATTCCGCCCATGCCTCCGCTCATACCGCTCATTCCGCCCATGCCTCCACTCATGCCTCCCATACCGCTCATGCCTCCGCCGTTCATCATGCCGCCCATGCCGCCCATCATTCCGCCCATTCCGCCGGAAGTCGGAGTCGGATCAACCACAAGATCAGCCATCGGATAAACTTTGATCGACATGTATTTTTTCGCTTCTTCTTCGGAGGTAATCAAAAGGACTTCGTTTTTAATACAATATGTTAAGTCTTGTTCACTGAGAATAATCCGTAAAATACTGCGTAATTTGATGCCGTTGTATTTCATCGGTTCACGAACAACCGGCGAACTTGATGTAATTCCGAGTTGTCCGGCGCCTTTGGGATCAATTGCAATATTGATTCCGGGATTTTTATCCTTAATCATATTGAAGAGGTCTTCGAAGGTTGTATTTTCGTCGAGGTCTAAATCCATGTTCTTTTCAAGCGCTTTACTGATTTTCTTTTCTGCCGCACCGGATTGCGAAAGGTCGGAAACCGCATAACGTTCTTTTCGGCGTTCCGAAAGGAGCAGCCAGCGTTCGGGGTCAATGTAGGTGAGCGGCGGCTCTTCGGGAATTGGAATAAAGGATCGTTCCGCTTCCATCAGGGATTCCACAAACCCGATATGACGCCGATGCCGTAATTGATTGTATTCAACGATATAACTTGCCATTTCCGCCAAACGTTGAGCGGCAAACGGAGTTGTACTATCGGGAATCATTTCCATAGCAACTTCGGCAACAGTTGTTGCCACCTTGTATTCACCGGCTTCTATTAAAGACGCAAAACGGTTAAAAATCTGTATTGCTTTACTTTGTGATTCCTGCAAATCACGAAGCGATTGAAGCCGGTCACGTTCCGCAGCGGCATTCGCATCAGCCTGAATACGTCTAAATTCCTCTTTGTATTGAACATGTTGTACTTGCTTAATCGTGTTTCCAATTCGATCCAATGCCAAATTACGTTCATCCGTATTGAGCGATGTATTATCGCGAACCATTGCCGTTGTCAATTTCAGATTTTGAAGGGCTCCTTCCGGATCGTCGTTCATTCGCAAGGTTGCGTCGTTGATGGTTTGCCGGACTTCATTCATCACTTTTTGCGAGACAACATTTTGTTCTTGTGTTACCGCATCGACCAACTGAGGAGCGGGGCTGATGTCGGGTACATTGGTTTTCGGGCTGGTCTTTTGGCTTCTTTCCGTAACTTCGGTTTGTTCTTCAAAACGTGTGGTGCGGTATGAACCCTTTGGCGAACCGGTATTGATATTTTCGTCGTTTTCCTCAATTTTCGCCGGTTCACCTTCTACCGAATTTTCTGCGATTTTGTAAAGCCGTTCTGCGGTTTTATTTTTCGGATCAAGACGTAATACATTGTTCAGAATCAACATTGCCTGATTACGGTTACCGGTTTTAACGGCAGCGTCGGCTTTGTTAATTTGGTCGTTAATATTGGCAACAAACCCGTCTCGAATTGTCGCCAACGAATCCCAACCGACAATAGGCATTGTCAAACCGTTGTCTTTTGCGGCAAGTTCCACAACCGCCGTAAGAAAATTGTTTCCGGCGGCGGTTCCCGGTTCCTGATTCGGCACAAAATTCCATGTCAAATCCATTTCATTTCCGGGTGTTGCGCCTTTGAGTTTAAGTGTTAGAGGAGCGAGTGTTTCGGTATTGGTTCTTCCGACGAGAATTGTTTCACGGTCACTGCGAATCGGTTGAAGCGTTTTGGGGTAAACTTCCCATTCTTCGGGAAAAGCGTAAGAATCCTGATAGGGCCAAACAATAGTTGCGGCGACCGAATCGGCGATTTGTTTTCCGAATATTTGCGGGAATTTCGGCAAATCAACAAATTTTGTTTTATTCTCTTCCTTGTTTTCCAATACCAAGTCCAATGCCGTAACCAATGCGGAATCTTTTCCGGCTTGAATTTGGGTATTCATATCGATAAGGTTTCCGCCGGTTTGATTGGTGAAGGCTCCGATAAGACCGAGATTTGTTCCCACTCCGACAGCGCAAGCGGTAAACGGGATTCTTGCCGTAACATAATCATTGACTTCTTTTTCAAACAGGGGAACATCGACTGTTTTCGCCATACTTCGACCATTGCCGAAATAAACAACGGCACGGCGTGCGTCGGCATTTCGTTCGGTGAAGGCTTTTTTGGCTGTTTCGAGACCTTTGCCCATATCGGTGGCGCCGAGCGGGACACGGCGTTGTAATTTTGCCAACGCCGTATTGAGTTCTACGGAGCCGTTGGGAACAAAACCGGCTGTGAGTGATTCTGTTTCCACATCCATTGCAAGAATTTGAACTTGGGCGTTTGCCGGAAGGTTTTTAATTGTTGCGTGGAGGGTTGCCAACGTGTCGTGCCGAGCCTGCCCGACTTGGCTGGCGGAGGTATCGACGAGAAACACTACTTCGGTAGTTGCCGTGCTTGGAATCGGAACGCCCCGCAATCCGACAGCAACATAACTTGTTCCTTCGGGAGAAGTGTAAAAGGCGTATTCGCCATGAGTTTCTTCTCCTGATAAAGAATTTGTCAGGATAATGGTAAAGAGAACCAAAACGGAAAAAAATCGCCCGATAATTTGAATGGGATGCAATGTCATCTTACCGCTCCAACTTGCAAGAAAGGTTAACTCAAAATAAACCGGAATGGAATAACCACATATAGCATATCTTGTAAAATCAAAAGATCAATATATTTCATCACAAATCTCATAATTTTACTATTTTTTATATTTTACATTTTCGATATTGGCGACGAGATTACGAGAGAACACTTAAATTTTTTCGACAAAAAAAATTTTATACTCCAACAGAACCGGTTGGAATTTTCCGAATATTTATATAAAAACGGCGGTTTTCCGATAAATTATCCCTGTAATCCTAATAATTTATGGAGATTTATATTGTCGTAATATGTCGGCGGAATTTTTTTCTAAAAGTTTAGTAATATTGGGCGGGCGATATTATGTGGTGATGCTGGAATTTTTGGCGCGTGTGCCGAAGGTCTTGGCACATGTGCCGGAGGTCTTGGCACATGTGCCGAAGGTCTTGGCACATGTGCCGGAAGTCTTGGCACATGTGCCGGAGGTCTTGGCACATGTGCCGGAGGTCTTGGCACATGTGCCGGAGGTCTTGGCACATGTGCCGAAGGTCTTGGCACATGTGCCGGAGGTCTTGGCACATGTGCCGGAGGTCTTGGCACATGTGCCGGAGGTCTTGGCACATGTGCAGGAGGTCTTGGCGCATGTGCCGGAGGTCTT
>JAITQV010000648.1 GCA_031288765.1 Planctomycetaceae bacterium | reverse complement strand
TCGGCTAGCGCCAACGCAACCGCTACGGCGAGGGGCTTTCACCCAACGGTTGCCTACCTTATATTGGCAAACATCCGGCGGTTGCACTGCGCTCCACCGCCGGTTATGCACATCTCGCCATTGCGGGCTTAGGAAAAAAACAGAGGGAAAAGGAGATTTTTTTGTGTCATTGTTTAACAAAGGACTGAATAGATACATTTCTTAAAATCAAAATCCTCTACTTCACGGAAGGCAAAACTCCCGCCTGCTTAACAACCGGTCTTGATATATTTTAGAAATCTGTTATCTTAACATTCCCGTTTTAACAATGTTAGGGCAATTCCTCTTTTTCCTTTTTCGACAATGTCCCGAAGAACCTTAAAAGCCGCCGAAGCTATTCGGCAAGTCGTCAGTATGTCCATCCTGACGGAAATTCAGGATCCCAGAGTAAACGATGTTACCGTAGTACGTGTCGAAGTTTCCGGCGATATGCAAACAGCAAAAATTTACGTCTCCGTAATGGGAGACGAAACAAAACAAAATCTTTGTTTGAAAGGTTTGAAATCCAGCGCCGGATTCCTTCAATCAAAAGTTGCAAAACGTATTGATACACGGTACACTCCCCATCTCGACTTTATTCTCGATCAAGGTGTTAAAAAACAACTCCTCGTCTCCAAAATCCTCAGCGAAATCCTGCCCAAAAATGATCACGAAATCAATGAAAATCTTAACGACAAAGATTGGGAGAATACCCCTTCAACCGTCAGCCAATAAATCCCCCAATTTTTATCCGTAATCAATTTAATAATCATCAATCTTTGCAGTAATATCCATGTAGTAATATTGATAGCGTCCGAAAATCGGACATCAACCGCGTTTTTCCAGTCCCCTTTTAATTTCATTCCCCCACTCTTTCTATGACTGTGATTTCAAAAACCAAGAAAATTGAGGCGTTAGTAAAGATTTTGCAAAAACAGCAAATAAATTTACCCAATCCGCCGGAACGAACCGTTTTAGCGCATTTGATTTACGCCGCCTTATTGGAAAATACTTTGTTTGAACAGGCAGATTCGGCTTTTACCGTTTTAGAACATTATTTCATTGACTGGAATGAAATTCGCGTTTCAACAGCCAATGAACTTGCGGATACCTTTCCGATGCTGCCGGATCCTGTGGCTGCCGGTGAACGGGTTCGGCGCACATTACAAGGTGTTTTCGAAAAAACATACATGTTCGACCTCGAAGAGTTGCATAAAAAAGGAAAAAATCTCGGACAGGCAATCGAATTTCTCAATTCCATTTACGGATGTACACGGTTTATGGTCGATTACACCACGCAAGTTGCATTCGGCGGTCATATTATTCCGTTGGACGAAGCATCACTCCGTATTTTCCGCTTGCTTGACCTCACCCAAGTCAACAAAGAAGGAACACGGGAAAATGTTTCCTGCTTGGAACGAACAATTCAGAAAAAAAACGGTTTAACGTTTTCGTTGCAACTTCATCATTTCGCCGCCGGTTTTTACAATGATCCCGAATTGACGGAGTTACGTGCAATACTCAAATCAATCGATCCCGCAGCGGAAAACCGTTCGTGGACTCCGCCGGTGCTCACGCTTCCCAAACCGGTTTCCAAACCGGCGGCAAAACCGCCCGTTCCGCCGTTGGTTACCATACCGTTCGGCACACCGGACGATGACGATTTTGACGAAGAACATGTAGGAACGGAAGCGGGGTTTATTACGGACGAAATGGTTTATCAACACGATTTGTCGAAATCTTCCGGCAAAACAGACAGTAAAACACCGTCAGGAGAAAAGAAGAAAACTTCCGTAAAAAAGAACGCCGATTCGGTTTCCGTTCCGCCGAATTCTTCGCAGACGGTTCCGCAACCTCAGGAAAAACAACCGGAATCCGTTCGGGAAAAAACTAAAAATGTTGCCAAAAGTGATGCGGATAAAGCGGATAAAAAAGCAACTTCCAAAGATAATACCCCCCCCGAAAATTCCGATACAAAGACTGTTGTAAAACCCGACACGACGAAAACTGTTGCAAAAACAGAGGATAAATCCGACATAAAACCCGAAACACAATCAGTTGTAAATTCCGGAACGAAAAAAGAAAACGATGAGAATAAAGATACGGAAACAGTTAAATCAACGATAAAACAATTGGTAAAAAAGAAACCAAAATAATTAAATCTGCCGAATTGAAAATCGGTAATATTTTATAGTAATATTTTAGTGGTTTGCGGAATTATGATTTGCAGTTATCATTAAACTCCAAATTACAATTCTAAACCGCATTTTTTGACAAAATTCTATGCCGAACTTTCCGTTTCTCAAATCTTATGAAGAACTTCAATCGGAACTTCAGCGGCTTGGACTTGAAATTCCGTTTTCTGATGAATTTTCCGTGTTGGCGGAGCCATTGAGTTTTTGTGATCGGAACAAAAAACGGACATTGCCCAATCGTTTTGTGGTGCAGCCGATGGAAGGTTTTGATTCCGGTCAAAACGGCGAACCGACGGAACTTAGTTTTCGCCGTTACGAACGGTTTGCCGGCGGAGGAGCCGGACTTATTTGGTTCGAAGCAACCGCCGTACAACCCGAAGCACGTTCCAATTCGCAACAATTTTGGCTCAACGAAAAAAGTGCCGACCGATTTGCCGCTTTAGAAGAAAAAACACGTTCCGTTGCAAAAAAACGTTTCGGTCACGATATTGTTTCCGTACTTCAATTGACTCATTCGGGACGTTACAGTAAACCGGTTCGCGGTGTTCGTGCTCCGGTGATTGCGCAACACAGCGGAGTTTTGGATGCCGCTCATCAGATTCCGGCGGATTATCCGTTGATTCAAGACGACGAACTGGACAGGCTTCAGGATGTTTATGTTAATGCGGCAAAATGGGCGGCAAAATGCGGTTTTGACGGAGTTGATATTAAAAGTTGTCACGGATATTTACTCAATGAATTGCTGGGAGCGTACACGCGCGAAGGAAAATACGGCGGTTCGTTCGAAAACAGAACTCGATTCCTTCGTGAAACACTTACACGGGTTCGGAATGAAGTCCCGTCTGTTTTTGTTACGTCGCGGCTTAGTGTTTACGACGCCGTCAAATATCCTTGGGGATTTGGTGTTGATCGGGAAGATTACAAAAAATGGGATTTGACGGAACCCAAACAACTCGTTGCAATAATTCGTGAAATTGGTGTACCGTTGCTTAATATTACGATTGGCAATCCGTATTTCAATCCTCATTTCAATCGTCCTTACGCAAAACCGGTTCGCGGAGCAACCGCTTACGATGAGCATCCGTTGATTGGAGTTGTGCGATTTGTGAATATTGTTAAAGAAATTCAGCAATCACAACCGGATTTGCCGATGTTTGGAGCCGGAACTGCGTGGTTACGTTATCTTGTTCCTAAGGTTGCGGCGGGGCTTGTGAAAAACGGTTGGGCAACACTTTTCGGACAAGGGCGAAACAGTTTTGCGTATCCCGAATCGCCTTACGATATTCTGAATCACGGCACAATGAATTCGAAACAAGTTTGTATGGCGTGCAGCGGTTGTACCGAACTTATGCGTGCGGAATTGCCGACAGGTTGTATTTTGCGCGACCGCGATTATTACAGGCTTCCGTAATAAATCAAGGACATAATCAAACCAACGGATAAAATTATTCATTCGTTACGGTTTGCAAAAGACAGTAAATATCTTTTAAGCGGTACAACGAATCCGTCAATAATGTAAATTCAAGTTACGCAGAAAAGTTCCGTTAAACGTAAAACATAATAACTTACCAATTATAGTATAACATGATATTACGAACGATTATTTTAATTATTGTTGTTTTTTTAATACCGATATGTTCGAATGCACAGGAAGCATCGTTAAATCTTGAAGGTCTTAATACGATTATTAAAGATCAAGAAGATACGGCTATTGAAAAAGTTACCGCAGCCGAATCAACTCCAATAACCGCACAACAACCCGTTTCGGTTGTATCTTCGGATACTTCGTCGCCGTCAGATGTTCCTACTCCATCGTCTGAAACACCGTCACAAAAACGCCGAAATTCGTTTTGGAATCTCATCGCCGCCAGCGGTTTAATCGGATATACAATTATTTTGTTATCGCTGTTTGCTGTTGCCCTGATAATCGAATACGCATTGACTATTCGTTCCAAAATTCTAATGCCGCCCGGTTTTGCCGATGAAGCCCTTCAACTTCTCTCGCAGGGACAATGGGCTGCATTCGTACAAAAATGTCAGGCAGATATGAGTCCGCTTGCCCAAATCCTTCACGCCGGAATAAAAGAATACGAATTTGGTTGGGACGCAATTGAAAAAGCCGTCGAAGAAACAACCGCCGAACAAGCATCACGCCTGTATCGAAAAATCGAATATCTGAACGTAATCGGTAATATTGCTCCCATGCTCGGATTACTCGGAACAGTCGTCGGAATGGTAACCGCCTTTCAGCAACTTGCCGAATCAGAAGGTTACGCCAGAGCCGCCGACCTCGCCGGAGGAATTTATCTCGCCCTGATCACAACTGTCGAAGGATTACTCGTCGCAATTCCCTGTCTGGCATTGTATTCATTTTTCGGTAACAGAATCGCCGCCCTGATTTCCGAAACAACTTTCGTCGTAGAACAAGTGTTGTCGCCCGTCAAAAAGACTTTTGCGCGAAAAAAATAACGAAAAATAAATTTACAAAAATTTTAAATGTGAACAGTTGAGTATTATCAATAATTGTTATTTTCAGAAAAGGTCGGCAAATGAAAGTACCGGATTATTTAAAACCAAAATGTTTTACGCTGAATCTTACGCCGATGATTGATATTGTGTTTTTACTTATTATTTTTTTTATCGTTTCAAGCAACCTGATTCAACAAGATATTTCCGTACCGATTGATCTTCCCCAAGCCGAAACCGCCGTACCAACCGAAGAATCGGCAACACGGAAAATAACAATTAATATACCAAAATCAGGAACCGTTTTAATCGGAACACAAACAGTCAATCAAAATCAATTACGCGAATATCTGATTCAACAACAGCAAATATGGGGTGAAAAAACCGAACTCCGTATTCGTACAAATAAGGACATTCCTTTTGGTGAAATTGAACCGATTCTTGTTCTTGCCGCCCGTTGCCGTATCTGGGATGTTTCATTTTCAGTTACTGAAAAACATTGACCGTTTACCGATAACCTCAATAACCGCCAAAAGAAGATCACAATGCCGGACAGTTTCAATCCGATTTTTGTTTTTGAAATACGTCAAGTCGTCCGAAATCGTTTTATTTTGGGGGCGTTGTGTTTTTATCTTCTATTGCTTATTGTCCTGCTTGGTTACGAATTAATATCCGCACAACAAAATGGTTGGTTAGTCGGAAATCCTCATTTCGGTGCAAAATTAGCCATTTCTATTTTACGCTTACTTAATAGTTTCAGTCTTGTCATACTTTTGATTTATACGGCAATGACAACTATTGATCAGGGATTGCATCAAGAATTACTGTTTCAAACTCCAATTGATTCACATACAACATGTTTTGGTAAAACATGGTCGGCAATGTTGCTAACATCATTATTTTATTTCGTAACATTTCCGTTTTTGACAATTGCATGGGTATTGCGCGGTGTTGATATTCTGGTATTGGGATGTACACTGTCCGGGCTTTTTCTTCTAACACAAGTTATCAATATTTACGTTACGGCGTCATTTTTACGATGCCGAGATACAAGCCATTTATTGACGGCTATTTTGGGGTTGGTTATTGCTTTTCCTCCATTGGGCGGAATATGGTTTTACGCGGATATTTTTTTGTTAGGGATTGAGGGTTACAGAGGATTCTTTGCATTTTATGTGTTGTTTGGAGTCATTGTATTCGCATTCATTATGTTTATGAACGTTACTGAAATGTTCCGAATGAATTGGCAATTGTCATCACCTTACCGACGATTCTGGGTTAATGCCTGTTTTTCATGGCGTGGGTTCTTTTTAGCAATTGGTATTTCCTTATCCATTGTTATTCCTGTTGCGACGATTATTATACCACTTATAAGAATGATATTTTAATTTACGTAATTATTGGAAATAGATTGGAACACTTAAAATAAACAATTTTGTTCAAGTAAACCTGAGGAATTTATTTTTTACCGTTCACATTTTACCATTTAACTTTTTACTTTTAATCTTTTTATGCTTTACGCGGTTATTTTAGCGGGCGGTTCAGGAACACGGCTTTGGCCCGAAAGCCGGCAATCTTTGGCGAAACAATTTTTGTCCTTTGAAACCAATCGGACAATGCTCGAATCAACAGTTCATCGGTTAAATTCGTTGGTTCCGATGGAGCGGGTCTGGACATTAACCGGACAACCTATGATCGGATTGATTGAAAAATCGTTACCCGATTTACCCAAAGATCATATTTTAGCGGAACCGGCAGCAAGAAATACGGCGCCGTGTATTGGTTGGGCAGCCGTAAAACTTTTCAGGGATGATCCGGATGCAACCATGATTGTGTTACCGTCTGATCATGTGATTCAACCGGACTCTATTTTTTGCAACACATTGAGGTTTGCGGCTGATCTTGTCGAAGAATTACCGGAACGTCTTGTTACGCTTGGGGTCAAACCGACTTTTCCGTCAACATCGTACGGTTATATTCAACGTAACCGTAATTCGCCGCTGGAATCGGTTGCCGCTGAAAAATGGAAAAATTTGACTACGGCATTCAATGTTGTTCGGTTTCACGAAAAACCGCCGTTGGAAAAAGCGTTGGAATTTTTGAAATCGGGCAATTTCGGTTGGAACGCCGGAATTTTCGTTTGGAAGGCGAAAACGATTCTGGAACTTCTCAATCGTTTTGAACCCGAAATCGGGGAACATCTTAACACGATTACGGATGCTATTGGAACGGATCAGGAACAAATAGTTACTGAGCGAATTTTTCCGTTGATGAAAAAAATCTCAATTGATTTTGCGGTCATGGAACGTGCTGAAACAATAATTATGCTTGAAGCGGGTTTTTCGTGGGATGATGTGGGGACATGGTGTTCGCTTGATCGGCTTTATGCGGAGCAACACGATGTTGAAGGCAATCTTGCAGTTGGTTCAAAATTTCTGGCGATCGATTCCTCTAATTGTATAGTTCGCGGCAACGATTCAAACCATCTTTTTGCGTTGCTTGGTATGGAAAACGTTATTGTTGTCCAAACTCAAGATGCTACACTAATTGCACGAAAAGATTGTGAGGAATCGGTTCGGGAAATAATCGAAGAACTCAAAAAACGAAACTGGAATGAATATCTTTAATTTGAAGATTAGGGGATAAGTTTGTTTTATTATTGATGTTTCATTTTTCTTAAAAAGGATACAATAACTGTACTTTCCAAAAAATTGTGGTATACTTTGAACGGCATGAAATTACCTCTTTTTTTTAATAGAAACATCTAAAATAATTAGTTTTGTTATTAAAAATAAGTGGTAATTTCATGCCGTTCAAAGTATATTAAACATTGGTTTTTATTTGTGTATAAATATGGTTCGTTACTTTTTACCTGTACTTTCTAAAAATTCAATAAAATTATTTGTAAGTCCTTATTTTTCAATAGCAAAAATTTGTAAAACTGATACGAAAGCATGTTTAGAAATTACAATCTATATTGATATAGACTATATTTCAAAATGTAATGGAGATATGTTGGAAACACTTTGCTCTTTCGTTCGAAATTTAGCTTCAAATGGTGTTGTAATTTTGGTTTTATGTTTTACTGAAATTCTTTCATACTGGGAAAAGTTGTTATGTCATTTTATAAGTACCATAAAGTCACATATAGATTCGAATTCTGTAGTAATATTTATTAGAGGCACCTTCAGAGAAATTAACGAAAAAGATTTACAATTTTTCTTGTCAAATAATATTCGTTTACAATTTGTTTGTTCACAACAAGAAAGTCCTTATTTAACCGAAGCTGAACACTCTATTCTTCGAAGAATTTCAGATAAAGGGTTCCGTATTCCTGTTGTTTGGTATGTCAATAACAATAATATTAACAATATTCTTGATACTATTGAAGATGTTATGCTAAGTAATCGGTACTCTGGTTTTTTATTACCACTGGCATCTTTTATACCTCAGTTTATACCGCGATTAAATGTTCAGCAAGAGGATCCTGAAAAAGAATATTATATTAAATTACTTGTAAATATTTATAAACAATATACTTATTTCGATGATGTTGTATTTCCCTTAAATATGTGTTTATCAAAAGTAAAGTATGGTAATTTTAATGAATCATTTTTAATTCAAAGATTATTTAATATGGAAATTGATGCCAGTGGTTCGATTTATCTTTATTCAAATAATCCTCAAAATTCTATTTACTGGAAAAATATTTCTCAATTATCACTCCTTGAGATGAATGAGATATTTTTCCTTTTGTCAAATTTTCTATCAAACCTTCCTCAAACAAATATTACTTGTAGCGATTGTACTTATCGTGCATTATGTGGAGGTGAATTTTCTGAAAAGAAGATCCTTAAATCAACAGGATGTGCTGTAAATCAGTTTTTTATTAAAGCCTTTTTATGGCAACGCATGAAAATACAAACCTCATTTTGTAAAAATGAAGAATAATGACGAATAACTTTTTAGAGTTTTGTTAACATCAATAGAAATGATTTCATAATGTTTTCCGAACATTTTACTACGTAATTTGTAAAGATCAATTTTGATGAAATCTGAATTATTTTTTAATTTAATAGAAAATATTCATTAGGTTTTTGACTAACAACTTATTGATTTTTTTGAAAATTCAGTTTTCGTTTTTGAGAAGATTAAAAGATATGCTGGATTTTTAAGGACGAAGCATATGTCGCATATTCTTACAAAACCGAATTTTCAAGTGTAATGAGTATATTAAATAAAATTGTTTCTGAACCGTAAAATGATAAACTGTACAGATTTGTCAAAAACAATATATCGTTTTTATAAAGTTTTTCTCCAATTTTTGTTAGTCAGGAAATAAATCGAATAGATTTTTTGTTAAATTCCTTTATAATAAGTGCAGTGTATAGTCATTGAACATTGTGAATTTTCTTTTTGTGAAGTTACAAAAATTTTATTGAAATAAGACGAGGTGGATAATATGAAGAAAAATAGTTACAACGGGTTTACACTAGTGGAACTATTGGTTGTTATTTCAATAATTGGCATGTTAGTTGGATTGCTTATTCCGGCGGTTAATGCCGCACGGGAAGCGGGACGCAGAATGTCTTGTATCAATAACCAAAGTCAAATCGTTTTGGCTCTGCTGAACCACGATTCAGCTCAGGGAAATCTCCCGCCTATTCGAGGAATTGTGTACGAAGAAACAATTACTCCCTTAAACAGTATCAATCCTGTTGAACCAAAGAAGGAACAACATGGTTCCAGTTGGATTGGTTTTCTGTTTCCTTATATCGAACAAAATACAGCATGGACGAAACTTTCCAGCGGAAACGTCAAAACCGGTAAAAATGGTGAAATGGTTTTTGATTTATCGTTATTGTCCTTCAAATGTAAGAGTTCCCATCTTGCCTTATCGGACACAAATGTTTCTTATGTTGTCAACGGCGGTTATCAGAATGCCTTTGGTCATACAAGAACGGCTACTGTTACAACAACTGTCTGGAATAAAGAACTCGAACAAGAAGAATCTTTTGAACCCGGTAAAAAAGAAGATGCTCCGTTTTTTGACCATTTTGCCGCTGACAAAGTGGGAGGTACTCTTGATAACCCGACTGTTGGTGCTTGGTGTCGTGTAACGGTTTCTATTGATTACATTTCCCGGAATGACGGAACCAATACGACATTACTTCTTTCAGAAAACCTGAATGCCGGAAAATGGATTGAACGATTTTCTTCTCCTTATGGTACGTATGAAATACCGAAACCGGGAGGTGAAGACCGGTTGGCATTTTGTTACCCGATTAATATTCATGGGGATAAGGTTTCCGGTGAGCCGAATTTGACAAAGGCGGGATGGGTTGTTTTGGCTTCGGGACCTCTTGCCGATGTTGGTTGGACACCTTCCGACGATACAACTTGTAGTTGGAAAGG
>JAITQV010000606.1 GCA_031288765.1 Planctomycetaceae bacterium | reverse complement strand
GCGGTTATGTTGCGTTGGCAATGGATTTTGGCGGTCATGGACCGAATGGTCGATTACCGGACGGCGGACCCGATCAAAGTGATACGGAAAAATTCCGTGATTTTACGATTGAAGATGGTGATTACAAAAATTTGTGGACATACCAATCAATTGCGGCGATTTTGCGAGGGCACGCTTTACTGATTGCCCAACCGGAAGTCGCTCCGAACAAAATTGCGGCAACCGGAATTAGTTGGGGCGGTTATTTGACGTGTATTCTGGCGGGAGTTGATCCGCAACTTCAAGCGGCGGTGCCGGTTTATGGTTGCGGGTTTCTCCATGAAAATAGTGTATGGAAAGCCGACAAATTCGACAAAATGACGCTGGAACACCGAAATCGTTGGGTTTCATTATTTGATCCTTCTTCACATCTTGGTCGGACAACCATGCCGATATTCTTTGTTAACGGAACAAACGATTTTGCCTATCCGTTGGACAGTTATCAAAAAAGTTACGCTTTACCCAAAGGCGAAGTTGCGATTTCGATAACACTTCGGAGACCGCACGGACACATTTTCACGTTCAAAGAAGTTGATACATTTATTGACTCTGTTATTTTCAAGAACATTCAACCTTCGTCGAAACCGTTACCGAAAGTTTCGGAAATGAAACCGAGTGAAGACGGAAAATCCGTTTCCATAACGTTTGAATCGGAAGTTCCGGTGGTTAAGGCGGAATTGGCGTGGACGTCGGATGTTGGCGAATGGTCTAAAAGGGAATGGAAAACCGCTCCGGCAACTATAAACAATCATACCGTTTCCGCTATACTTCCAACACCCTTACCAACCTGTTACTACATACTCTTAACCGATGAACGCGGTTTACCGATCAGTTCTCCTATTAAAATATTAAAATAAACAAGAAAAGATTCAGGGAAGTTTGTACACTCTACAAAATGCCGGGCGATGTTTTCAGTGTAAACATTAAACATCGCCTACCTCTTGATTATTAACTTTTAGGAAAAAATTTCGCTGAAATATTATGAAATTTTCGCTTTGGGAATGAATTATCTTACCCCATAACTTGAAAGATTTGGCTTTTCGGGTAAAATCTTCTGTTAATGTAAATTGCGGTAAAGAACAATACAATAAAGGAACAGTAGAAAATAGTATTGTTCCCGAATTTTACCGAATTGCATTTTTCAGGTTTGTGCGTTTGTTTTTTTGATTGATCTTTGAAAACACGTTTTCCCGATTTAATAAATTTATGGATTTAACACCTCGCCAGATTGTTTCAGAACTCGATAAACATATCGTTGGTCAGAATGAAGCCAAACGCAGTGTTGCGGTTGCCGTGCGTAACCGTTGGCGGCGTCAACGGGTTGATGATTCGATGAAAAAAGAAATATCACCCAAAAATATTATGATGATTGGTCCCACCGGCGTCGGAAAAACCGAAATCGCCCGCCGCCTTGCTACCTTAACCGGCGCCCCGTTTATCAAAGTCGAAGCGACCAAATACACCGAAGTCGGATATTACGGACGCGATGTCGAAAGTATGGTACGCGAACTCGTCGAAAATGCTCTCAGTATTGTCCGTTCCTCCGAACGTGAAAAAGTTAAAGATGAAGCGGTTCGGCGTGCTAATGAACGGCTTGTCGAAATGCTGTTACCGCCGCCGGCTCGTTCAAAAAATCTAAATGATGACGACGACGATGATGAAGATGCCCAGTCCGACGAAGACCTCGTTAAATCCGTCCGGCACGAACGGAACCGCGCAAAAATCCGTAAAATGCTCGAAAAAGGACTCATGGAAAACCGCACCGTCAGTATTATCTCCGAAACCCGGGCTGTCCCAATGATTATGAGTAATATGCCCGGTATGGAATCAATGGAATTTGATTTTCAGGAAATGTTCGAAAAAATCGCCCCGCGAAACCGGACAAAACGTGATATGACCGTCAAAGAAGCACGCGAATTTCTCATCGAACAGGAAAGCGATCAACTCATCAGTAAAGATAAAGTACAAACCGCCGCCGTCGAATTAGCGGAAAATCTCGGAATTATCTTCATTGACGAAATCGATAAAATCGTTGCCAGCGAAAAACAACACGGAGCCGATGTTTCACGGCAAGGTGTGCAGCGTGATTTGTTGCCGATTGTTGAAGGAACAACGATTCAAACGAAATACGGTTATGTCAAAACGGATCACGTTTTGTTTATTGCTGCCGGAGCGTTTCACCGCTCCAAACCAAGCGATTTAATGCCGGAATTGCAAGGGCGTTTTCCGATTCGGGTCGAGTTGAACGATTTAACCAAGGAAGATTTTATTCGTATTTTGACGGAACCCAACGGTTCGCTGACCAAACAATATCAGGCGTTGATGCAAACGGAAAATATTGAATTGGTCTTCAAACCGAACGGAATTGACATGTTGGCGGAATACGCTTTTGCCGTCAACCAGAAAATGCAGAATATCGGAGCAAGACGTCTTTACACGATTATGGAGCGGTTGCTCGAAGAGCTCAGTTTTGAAGCGCCTGATATGAAACAAAAACGCGTTATTATTGATGCGGATTATGTTAAACAACGTATCGACGATGTGAGTAAAGACGAAGATCTAAGCAAGTTTATCCTCTAACAACCTGACGCCGTTCACGGAATTAACCAAAAAGCGGTGAACGGCAAAAGTCAGACCAAAAACATCTTGTGTAACTTGCGGGTATCTATTCAGTGGAATGTTTCGACATAACCTTGTTTTCAACCTGATTTTTCTTACGAAACAACCTTAGTAGCATCATGTATTCCGCTACAACCAACCTTATTATCTTATTCCTTATTTTTTAATAAGCTAATAAGGTCGATTGGTTTGGGATTTTGGGCTACTAAGGTTGTTTTGTTCGGAAAAATCAGGTTGGAAATAAGGTTTGTTTTACCTGTTGATAACTACTTTTGACTCATTTGGACGCCCTTTTGACTCAACGAGGCGTAATCATTATATAAAGACAATGGCAGAATTCATGGAGATTGCGCCCTTTCAAGGCTTGAATTTGTTATTGTATCCTGCGTAGGCGTTGCCCTGCGCTATGATATGAAGGGCTTTCAGCCCTAGGCAATCGAAACATCCAACATTGTACAAATTCACGGTCGGCTATCGCCGACTTGTATATTCCTTGTTGTCGGCAAGCCGACAAGGCAACCGCTACGGCGAGCGGTTGCCTACCTTATGATTAACAATTCAAAAGGCAGGCGGACGATTGCCTACCTTATGAATTTTTGGCGAACGGTCGCCTACCTTTTATTGGCAACTTCCTGCGAATTTCCCTGCAATAGTTTTAACATTTTCCGGTCAAGTTTATGTCCGTGAAAATTTTCGTAATTCACATCGGTTCGCTCACTGTCCATAACACCAAAACCGCCGCGAAAATTCCACAAAGCATAACCCCAACCGGCTTCGCGCCAATTCTCCAGACAATCAGCCAGCCAGCATAACACAACATCGTGCGGACACAATGAATGAGCGCCAAATTCACCAACCATCACACCGCAACCTTGTTCCTGTAACTTCTTCCAGGCTTCCAACCGGTTTCGCAGCCATGTTTTGTCCTTAACATTGCCGGTTAATTCCGCCTTCCGTTCCAATTCCCGATACTGAAATTTTGCCGGCGGCTGTTGCCAGTCCGGCAATAAATGAACAACAGTTTCCTGTTTCGCGTTTTCGCTCCAAACCGCCAGTTGTTTCAGCGTAAGCCAATCGCCCTGCGTAACACGAAATTCCAGATTTTGTGTTCCCGCCGGAATAACCGTTTCATAATCACGGTCGTAAATGTTTTGATAAATATTCCATTCCTTTTTGAACACCGCCGTTTTCCATTCTCCTTCACCGGCTTGCGGTTTGAATTGATGTTCAAAAATCGTTTTACCGCCGGCAAGAACAACAAACGATGTTGTACCGGAAACCGTGCCGACTTTCAGCCGGAGTTTCGTTTTGTTCGGGAACAACCCCGAAATCACCAGCGCACCGCGAAATTCCTCTTTAATTTCACGCTTGGAATCCGACAAAAGTAAACCGTTGCCCGAAATAAAGGGCCAAGCCGGAACCGGATGGTCTGCCCAATTGTCCACACCTATCCAACTTGCTTTGTAATGGGAAATCTCCATCGGAACATAACCGCGTGTCGCTTGTGCAACTTTTTGATCGGCAAGATCGAAAAACGGTTTGTTGCCCCATTCGTAACCGTCACAAATAATCAGCCGGTTTGAATCTTCTTCACGGATTCCTTTGATAATCGCCTTGTGAGCCGCAACACATTGGGCAAGAACCGGTTCAACTCTGTCCGGTTCGTTGAAAAGATTGAAACTGACCAAATCGTTTGAAACACCTTTGTAACGTTTCGCAAAAGTCCGCCAATGCAATAAGCAAACCTCCAACGCCTCCGTGTCTGTCCAAACACTTTTCGGTTCCGCCGGTTTTGCCACCGTGTAACCCGGCGCACGGTGAAAATTGATATTAACATGAATACCGTATTTTTCGCCAAATTGAACCGCTTCATCAATTTCATCGAGAACTCTTTCGTCAATTTTGCGCCAATCGTTGTCCTTGATCCACATCCGGTAATCCATCGGAAGCCGGACAAAATTGAAACCAAAACCGCTAATCCAGCGGAAATCATCTTCAACAAAACGGTTATTCCGCCCATTAAATTTTTCCAACAGATTAAAACCCCGCCATTGCGGAAGCCGGTTATAAACCGCGCCGCTGAGCAATTTTCTTTCTTCGGCGGGAACATCGGAAGAAAGTGGGGAAAATCCGGCAAGTCCGCTTGCCAAACCAAGTTTCAAAACATCACGCCGTTGCATAATTTTACCTTTCCGTTGCGGGTAAATTAAATAAAGAATCACCAAAACTTGTTTGATGATACTGATTATACTGTATTCAAACTTTTGTATCCACTCAGTGATTTGTTTTTTTAACGCGGAACACATTAAAATTTCACGGAATAACGCTGAAGTTATCGTTTTGCACCTTTCCGCCTCTTCCGCATTAAAAAAATAATCCAAACAAAATAATCAGTATCAAAGATCAAATAGTTATAAAATATCTTTTGTTGGCTTGCAGAGCATAATTGCTGCCCCC
>JAITQV010000596.1 GCA_031288765.1 Planctomycetaceae bacterium | reverse complement strand
GGAGTATGTTTACGGTGCGTCTTCCTTGGGTGTTGGAGCCGAAGGCGCGCGCCGGTTCGGAGATGATGGCGGAAATACGGCAATTCGCCCAAAACCGCATCGTTAAAAATAGCGGTTAGGGGTTTGATGGGTTGGGGGTTGTGATTTGGGGTTTGTGGATAGTGGAAGACGCAAGCAGTCGCCTACCTCTTGAATTGTTAGCCGCAAAATAGGCGAATGATTATCCATCTGACTGAATCGATCTTCCTAATGTCCTCAATATCCCATTTGGCATCCCGAATGGTTCATTTGTGATCCCAAACGGTTTATTTGTGATCACAAACGATTTATTTGTGATCACAAATGATTTATTTGTGATCACAAACGGTTTACCTGTGATCCCAAACGATTTATTTGTGATCACAAATGTTCCGTTTCTTAAAGATTTCTAATCAAGAGGTAGGCGACCTTTCGCCGAAACATCGCAATGTAGGGGCGAAAGATTTTTCGCCCCTACCGCATATATGAAGGTCGGCTGACGCCGACGCAACCGCTACGGCAAGCTGTTGCCTACCTTGTAAAATTCCGATCCGTAGGTTATGCACATCACACCCCTGGTAGGGTAAAAAATCTGTGCCGTGCGTTCTTGCAAACGCGTCACGCGGGGGCACAAACGCGTCACGCGTTCAGGCGAATATGTCACGCGTTCAGGCGAATACGTCACGCGTTTTGGCAAACGCGTCGTCTGGAGGGACAACTTATTAGTTGATAATGGAGAGTGTATGTCCCGTAAGAACATAATATTGGTAGAAAACTCTCTTGACCGAATGTCCGAATTGAAGTAAACTAATATAATTCATTCAATTACGGTTGTTTCTGCTTGTTCTTTTCCTAAGCTCACAAAGGGAATGCCCCGAATATGCTTAGGTTTCATTTGTTCAACATACCAATTTCATGGAATTTTACGAACGCGCATTCGAAGTTATCGGGGATTTTTTCAATGGGTTGACGCGGGGAATTGAGTCGAATATCACCGCAATGTTCGGTTCGTCCAATGCCCGATACATCAAACGGCTTCAACCGAAAATCGACGCCATTAACGCCCTCGAACCCGAATTGACGAAACTTGACGACAACGAACTCAAAAATAAAACCGCTGAGTTTCGCAACCGTCTTGCCCACGGAGAAAATCTCGACGATTTACTCATTGAAGCCTTCGCCGTCTGCCGTGAAGCCGGACGCCGTGTTCTGGGACTTCGGCATTACGATGTCCAACTCATCGGCGGAATGGTTCTCCATAGCGGAGCAATCGCCGAAATGATGACCGGCGAAGGAAAAACCCTCGTCGCAACTCTCCCCGCCTATCTCAATGCCCTCGAAGGTAAAGGCGTCCATGTTGTTACGGTCAATGATTATCTTGCTCGGCGCGATATGGAATGGATGGGACCGCTTTATCTTTCGCTCGGAATTACCGTCGGAGCCATTCAAAGCAATATGGTGGCAAGCGACCGGCAAAATGCCTATCAATGCGATATTACTTACGGAACCAATAATGAGTTCGGTTTCGATTATCTGCGTGATAATATGAAATTCGCCGCCAAAGGCGATCACCGTTATCCGGCGCAATTTCAGCAGGTTCAGGGAAAACTGAATTATGCAATTATCGACGAAGTGGACAACATTCTCATCGATGAAGCACGAACTCCATTGATTATTGCCGGTCCCGCTCACGGCGATGTTGCCCGTTATAGTCTCGCCGATAAAATCGCACGGCAACTCATTAAAGATGTTGATTTTGATGTCAAAGAAAAAGAACATACCGCCAATCTTACCGACACCGGAATACGTCATGCCGAAAAACTGGTCGGAGTCGAATCGTTTTACACGGCAGGTAATATGGAGTGGCCCCACCTCATCGACAACGCCCTCAAAGCACATCATCTCTACAAACTCGATGTCAATTATATGATCAATCAGGACGAAATTGTCATCGTTGATGAGTTTACCGGTCGCGCCATGCCGGGGCGGAATTGGAGCGATGGTTTGCATCAGGCAATCGAAGCCAAAGAAAATGTCAGTGTCAAAGAAGAAAACCAAACCCTGGCAACCATTACACTCCAAAATTTCTTCAAACTCTACGACAAAATTGCCGGTATGACCGGAACCGGAATGACGGAGGCTTCCGAATTTTGGAAAATCTACAAACTTGATGTTATCGCCGTACCAACCAATAAACCGTTGCGGCGGGTCAATTTCCCCGATGCGGTTTACAAATCCCAACGCGAAAAATACAACGCGATTGTCGAGGAAATCGAACGGCTTAACAAATGGGATGTTCTCGAATTCGGCGGCAACCGCGAAGTTTTGGGAACAATAACCCGCGAAGACGATGACCGGATTGAACTCATTCCCAAAGGAACAAAAAATCCCGAATGGTTTGAAAAGAAAAGTATTAAAACAATTTCCCGTAAAGGTCGTCCGATTCTTGTCGGAACGGTATCAATTGAAAAAAGCGAATTGATTTCCAGAATGTTGGATCAAAGAGGAATCAAGCATCAGGTTCTCAACGCCAAACATCATGAGCGTGAAGCGGAAATTGTTGCGCAGGCAGGGCGTAAAGAGGCTGTAACGATTGCGACCAATATGGCTGGACGCGGAACGGATATTATTCTCGGCGGTAATCCCGAAGCGATGGCGTGGAGTATTTTGCAAACGGAATATCCGACACGGTTGGAAGTTCCGCGTGATGTCTGGACAAATCTTGTCAATGAAATCGAACAAAAAGAGCAAATGAAAGCGGAAGGCGATGTTGTCCGTAAAATGAGCGGTTTGCACATTATCGGCACGGAACGCCACGAAGCCCGCCGTATTGACCTGCAACTTCGCGGGCGAACCGGACGTCAGGGCGATCCGGGAAGCAGCCGGTTTTTTCTCTCGCTCGAAGATGATTTGTTGCGGATTTTCGCCGGTGAAGCGGTGAAACGGATTATGACAATGCTCGGTATGGAAGAAGGGCAGGTTATCGAATCACGGTTGGTCAGCCGCCGCATCGAAGGGGCACAGAGAAAAGTGGAGGAACAAAATTTCGATATTCGGAAACATTTGCTCGAATACGACGAAGTTATGGATTTTCAGCGGAAATCGGTTTATGGTTACCGCCAACGGATTCTCGACGGAGCCAATTGTAAGGAATTGATTTTCGAAATGATTGACGAACAGGTTGACCGGCATTTCGGCGAATTTCTCGAAAAAGATTACGAAGCGGAATCGTATGCCGCATGGGTGAGTACCCGGCTCAATATGGAATTTGAAACACGGGATTTTCGCGGAATGGATTATCAGCAGGCGGAAGAATTTGCTTTGGATCACGCAAAACGTATGGCGTCCTCTTTTGTGCTGGATAAGATTGAGGAAAACATACCGGAAGATGCTCCCGAAAGTGAATGGAACTGGCAGGCGTTAGCCAAATGGTCGAACTTACTCTGGCGAACCGGTTACACCGACCGTGATCTTAAAAAAATCCGGCGTGAGGAACTTGCGGAAGTGTTGATTGAAAAAGCGCACAAATTTATCAAAAATGTTGATCTTTCCGACGGGCGTGAACTTCTGAATCCGAATTACGGTTTGAAAACAGCGGTTGCGTGGGTTAAACAGAAATTCGATATCGAACTTAATTTTGAGGAAGTCCGTCAGTTGGAAACCGATAAATTCCGTGAAAAAGTACGGAAATTGACGTATGAAAAATACCGTGAAAAGGAAATTCAATATCCGGTGTTATGCGGTCTTTATCATTTTACGATTCGGGAGCAAACCGGTCGGCGGTATGATCGTGAAGGGCTTGTCGAATGGGCGCGGAACCGGTTTGGCGTAGAATTATTGCTGGAAGACCTCAAAAGCAAACAGCGGCGTGAAATTGAGGAGGTGATGTTTGTTCAAAGCCGGATGACGTCGGAACATGTTCCTGAGGTGTATCAAGAACTTCGCCGCCGTTTGGACGGGTTGATGATTCACAACGGGATTGATCCTGAAGAAATTCGGCAGAGTAATACCAAAGAAACTGCCGGTTCGGAAATGGGCAAAGTGAATGCCGGTTCAAAATTTGCGGCGCGGAGTATCAAAAAAACGCCCGTCCGGTATTCCGGAAAATACGCAACTTCGAAATCAATTACCGCTACCGAAAATTTGTCGGACAATAGCCGTAAAAAAATTAAAAACGATATGGAACTGGCGGAGTTTTGCGGTTGGGTGAACGGGGAATTTGCACCGGATTTAATGCCGCAAAAAATATTTGAGTGGGATATTTATGAGATTGAGGATCGTCTTTGTTCGCTTGTGGAGGACCGGTACAATCCTGAAATGCGGGCGATGGAACGTTCGCTTGTTCTTCAGATTCTTGATACGGTTTGGAAGGATCATTTATTGGTGATGGATCATCTTCGTTCGGGCATTGGGTTGCGCGGTTATGCTCAGGAAGACCCGAAGGTGGTATTTAAACGTGAGGGGATGCAGATTTTTTCGGAGATGTGGAACACGGTGTATTCTCGCGTAACGGATTTGGTGTTCCGTATGGAGCAGCTTGATCCTGAGTTTGTGAGTTCAACATGGCAGGAAACTGAAGCGCGGCATGACGAAGTTGAGGCGAATGCTGTTGTCAGCAATCTTGCAAATGCAAAAGAGCAAACCAACACCAATGTCAGCAGTTTTGAAAAAGAGCGAACCGAAACTGCCGAAAATGTCAAAACGTCGGACAAAAAAATGGAACCGTTTCGCAACCGTGAACCGCAAATTGGCAGAAATGATCCTTGTCCTTGTGGTAGCGGGAGGAAATATAAGAATTGCCACATGCCCAAATAATTCTATCTATTCGTTCCTTTGTATTCTGTATTCTGTATTCTGTATTAACATGGAATCTTAACCCCGGTAGGGATGTGATGTGCCTAACCGGCGGTGGAGCAAAGCGTAATCTACGGATCGGCAACCCGACAAAAGGTTGGCAAATGTTTGCCGATTTTGCGGTTAAAAATTCACAAGGTAGGCAATCGTTAGATGAAAGCCCTTCGCCGAAGGTTTTTTACCCATGAGTGCGTCGACGTTAGCCGACCATGAATTTGTACAATGTTGGATGTTTCGATTGCCTAGGGCTGAAAGCCCTTAATATCCTAGCGTAGGGCAACGCCCTAATGCTGCTGTGGTGTTTTAAGTTTTTTGAAATTATTTATTTGTGTACATATTTTATTTAGAGGCATCATTCAAATTTTTTGAAAAATGTCTTTTTTTGATATTTTTCCGGATTTCTTTGAAATCGGTATTCCTTTAATCAGGTGATTTAGTTATACTTCCTCCCGATTTAGTTATACCAATTTCCAACCTCCTTTG
>JAITQV010000495.1 GCA_031288765.1 Planctomycetaceae bacterium | reverse complement strand
TCGGGTAGAAGTTATGTCTCTGTTCAAACTGGTTAGGCAAAGATTTTCTTCCTCTGATAATTCGTTGGATATAATGATTTGAGTCGGGATAGGATTGTTTTCGATGATATAAATACCTTGTTGAGCCGATGTTGTACCGAATTGACGTTTTAAATAGTTTAATAACTTTTGCGGTCGTTTTGTAACAACCATTGTTACCGACATTTCTTTAACGTCGATATGCTCAAACGCGGAATGTAACCAACAACAACCTTGTATTTTACAATAATCGTCGATTGAAGCCGATACACTTGGACTTTTGTATTCGATGAGGTTATATTGGCGGAAAATACGGGCAATGTTTTTACGAATCACAACATTCCGGCGTTTTTTGACAATCACGACATCAATTTTCAACGGTTCACTGGTTAATTGGTGTTCGGATTCAAATTCAAGGACATCGAGATATTCATCGAGTTCGAGTTGAATTGCGCCGAAAAACGCAGGATGCCATGATGTGCGGCTCATAATGTTGTTATCTGCTTATTTATAAATAACTGGTTTGTTTTTGGTTGTAAACTGTTTTTAGTGATCAGTCAAGTTTACAAATTCAAACACACCGCAAGGATTCTGTCAAGGGGTATGGGAAAAAATCTTTTCAGATTCCGAAGTTTATCGGCGAATTTGTTTTGTAACTTCTTACACGTAAAGAAAATAATTTTTTTAGAAAAATTAGGGGAAACCAATTATTGTTATTCATTGGATGTTCTGTTTTTGCGCTTGAAGAAGCGAGGTTAGCGGAGAGTCTCGTAAGCGGAGTTATCGAAAATCGATTTCTTCGGAAATAGGTAAATCGTCAATAGAATCAAGTTGGAAAAGTTCGAGGAACCGGTTTGTTGTCCGGTAAAGCATAATTTTTTTCTTATTGCGGATTTCGCGTTCGACACCGAGCAGACCGCGCCGAACCAGTTGATTTAACAACGTGGAGCTTGGTTGTTTGCGGATTTTTTGAACATCTTCCGCCGAAACCGGTTGACGGTACGCAACAACAGATAAAGTATCAATTGCTTGTTGTGATAATTTTGCTTCACGGATTTTACCGTAAAATTTTGCGAGAATCGGGTTAAATTCCGGTCGCAAAACCATCCGGTAACCTTCGGAATCTTTCTGAATTGTGTAGGGACAGCCGAACCGCTGATAATTCCGGTTCAACATAATCGCCGCATCATCGATTTCTTCCGGCGACACATTCCTCATTTTTTCGGCTGCCCGAACCGCACTCAACGGGCGGTTGTTCCGGTCGCCGACAAAAAGCATCGCTTCAAGAATGGTTGCGGGACTCAGTTCAACAGTTTGTTCTGTTTCCGCGTCCAAATCGGAAATGGTTTCCATTTCTTCCGGCAAGACGGTATCATCGGGAGCATACAGGGAAAATGTTTCGTTTTCAGGTTCTTCCTCATTTTCGGCAATTTGATTTTCATTTTGATCATCTTCTTGATTTTCTTCGGAGATATTCGCAAACGCCTCCCGAAGTGTTTCCAGCGAAAAAATATCGTTTTCTTCGTCGTTTTCTTCGGAGATATGTTCCACAAATGCGACGGCTCCCAACCGGTATTGTAGATCGATCTTATCCGCCGGATGTAACGCCGGCAAAGTGTTTTCCAAACTGTTCGGGGGATTTTCCGATCCGCTTAATTCATTCTTTTTTTTGCGAATTTTTTTTTCGACCATTGTACCAACTGGAATCGTGTGAAAAAAAAGATATAATTCCGGCAATATCTTTGGAAGATATCGTTAAGGATTATATCAATTTTCATAGGGGAATGTCGAGAGGAAAAATTAAAAGCGTTTTCTTTTTTTGATTTTTGTTAATTTGGAAGTATAATTAAAAAAATTATCATGTTTTTTCCTAAATTGAAGTTCAATTTTCCCTGCTATTCCTTACTTTTTTTGAAATAAACCCGCTTAAATCTAATTAAACCAATTGAGGAGTTTCTATGTCAACCAATCCTTCTGCACAAAATAGAGTTTCCGACAATGAATTAAACAAATTGAACGAAACCATCGAACAAATATCGCTCGAAAACGAAGATACGTTAAAAAATATGTATCTGACTTTCCGGCTGGGCAAAGAAGATTACGGGATTGAGATTCGGTATGTTACCGAGATTGTCGGAATGCAAAAAATCACGGAAGTTCCCGACATGCCGGTTTTTGTAAAAGGAGTGGTCAATCTCCGCGGTCAGGTTATTCCGGTTCTTGACATGCGTTTGCGTTTTAATATGGAACCGCGAAATTACGACGAGCGAACCTGTATTATTGTTGTCAATATCGGCGGTTCGCAAGTCGGTCTGGTTGTTGATACGGTCAATGAAGTCAGGAATATCGACAATGATCAAATTTCACCGCCGCCCAAAACCGCCGGTGCAGACAGTGCCAGGTATATTCAAGGTATGGGCAAAGTCGGCGAAGAAGTGATTATTCTTCTCGAAGGGCAACGCCTTCTCCATGAAAATGAAGCCTCATCATTAGGATTTTAAGAATGAATCCTTTGCGGTTTGGGATTGGGTTTGGAGTTTGTGCAATTATGCCTCTGCGAACTGTGAATTACATACCATTGAGGGTATTTTCCGTCCCCAATGTCCCAAATGGAAGACAAAATGACGTATTTCGAGGCTGATTTTCGCCCTCGTGAGGCTGAATTTTGCCCAAATGACCCTGAAATTCATGGTCGCAACCCTAAAATTCAGGGTAACGACCCTAAAATTCAGGCTAACGACCCCAAAATTCAGGGTAACGACGCTAAAATTCAAGCTAACGACCCTAAAATTCAGGCTAACGACCCCAAAATTCAGGTTAACAACCCTAAAATTCAGGGTAACGACCCCAAAATTCAGAGAATAAAAAATGAAAAAAAATGACGGAGAGGAAAAAAATAAAGTTCAATTTTCAAAACCTTATTTTCTGTTTATAGCCGGAGCGTTTTGTTATTGGGTTTCGTTGCCGCCGTTTGGTTTTTGGTTTTTGGTTTTTCTTGTTCCTGTTTTCTGGACATTCGTAATCGAACACCCGAAACAAATTCGTCTTCGGACAATTTATTTTGGGGCGTTTTTTTTCTGGCTTGTGTCTATTTGGTGGATTGCCTGTCCGCATCCGCTGACAATATTGGGATTATTCGCTCTTGCCGCCTACCTTTCCATTTACTGGCTTCTTTTTTTTGCCGTTTCAAGAATTGCGGTTTACCGTTTTGGGATTCCGGCTGTTTGGGTTTTTCCGGCTTGCTGGATCGGCTGCGAATATTTGCGTAATCATATTCTCGGCGGTTTTTCCTTTTGTTCATTGGAACATGCGTTGTACCGCCAACCGTTGTTGATTCAAATTGCGGACATTGGCGGCGGTTATCTTGTCGGCGGAATGATTATGTTGACGGGTTCCGCTGTTGGTTCCGGCGTTGGTTCTCTGATGACGCGTAAAATTTCCGTTCGACATTGTACCGGATATATTTTTGCCGGAATCATTTTTGTTGCAACACTTAGTTACGGTTTCATTCAAACCGCCGGATTACGTACCGATAAATCAAATTTAACTGTTGCCGTATTACAGGGCAATATTCCGGTTCGTCTTAACGGTGATTCGGAGCAGGCGGAAAAGACGCTGAAACAATTTATTGATTTAGCATACGAAGTCGTTCAAAAGGCGCGGGCGGAAAACCAACCGCTCGATTTGATTATTTTACCCGAAACGGTTTGTCCGATTCCTTTATTAAAGTACAATAACGATTTGAAACCGTCGGAATTTGAGTATTGGACGGAGGAAGCCGTTGATTATTGGAACGATCAATTCGGACAACTCCAAAAGTTTGTCAAACAACTTGGAGTTCCTGTTCTTGTCGGGCTTTCGACATTGGTTTTCGAGGAACTGCCGGAACCCAAACGGTTAAACTCGGCGTTGTTAATTGATCCGCAAAATGACCGGACTGAATTTCGTTATGACAAAATACAACTTGTGATGTTCGGCGAATACATTCCGTTTTCTCAATATTTGCCCAAAAACTTTTTTCTTAAAACGCTTTGTCAGGAAGCCGGACGCGGTGCGGAGCCGGTTGCGGTTCCGTTGGCTATTCCGTTGGACGGCGGATGTATTTTTCTTTCGGTGAATATTTGTTTTGAAAGTACGGTGCCGCATTTTATACGGAAACAGATTTTAACTTTGAAAAGGCGGGGCAAAGAGCCTGCGGTTTTAATTAACATATCGAATGACGGTTGGTTTTGGTTTTCGCAACAGATTGATCAACATTTGGCGACACATATTTTTCGGGCGGTGGAGAATCGGCGATCTTATATTACGGCAACAAACGGCGGTTTTTCGGCGATTATTGACAGTCGGGGGGTTATTCGGAGTATTGGGCGGCGCCGTGAAGCGGAATCTGTAACGGGTTTAATTTCGGCGATGGATTATGCAACACCGGTTTATCATTATATTGGCGATTTTCCGGCAATTTTTTGTACGGCAATTCTTTTTCTACTGATTTTGTTGGGGCGGTACAAAAATTGATTGCCGTTAAATTTTTTGGGTAATATTTCAGCAGAATTTTTTCTAAACTTTTCTCAATAAAAGGATGTGAGAATGGGTTATTATTGAAAGAATAAACAAATTGCGATATACTTTTAGAATGATCTTTGACAATTAGGTAATGAAACATCAACCATAGTGATAAGAGGGAATTTATTACCTCGTTAAAATCGTTATAACATGAAAAAATTTGGGTTGACCGAACTTAACATACATTATCGGACGTAAC
>JAITQV010000543.1 GCA_031288765.1 Planctomycetaceae bacterium | reverse complement strand
GAATATTGACTTTTAATTCTTACTTTTTCAAATATCATGGATACAAAAATCGGATTTATCGGAACCGGTCACATGGCAAGAGCGTTGTCGCGCGGTTTGATTAAAACAAAAACAATTCTGCCGGAAAATCTTTTCGGTTATGACATCAACCCGGAAGCGGCACAAAGGTTTGCGGAACAAACGGGCGGAACGGCGGTTGCCACGATTAAGGATTTGGTTGCGGGTTCGGATGTTGTTTTTCTTTCGGTCAAACCGCAACAAATGGGCGGAGTGCTTCATAGTCTTGCCGCGCTTCGGGCGCATGGCTATAATCCGCTGTGGATTACAATCGCCGCCGGAATTCAACTCAAAACCTATCTGAAAGACCTCGGAACCAGTGCAAGACTGGTACGGGTTATGCCCAACACGCCGTGTTTGGTCGGTGAAGGCGTCTGCGGTTTTTGCCTTTCCGACGGAGCAAAAAAAGATGATGCGGAATTGGCGCTTGATCTTCTCTCTACGGTCGGGTTGGCAATTCCGTTTCCCGAACGCCAACTCGACGCAGTTGCGGGACTTTCGGGAAGCGGTCCGGCTTATGTTTACATGATGATTGACGCTATGGCGGACGGCGGTGTCAAAATGGGTTTGCCGCGCGAACAATCGTTGTTGCTGGCGGCGCAAACGGTTCTCGGCGCCGCAAAAGTCGTCTTGCAAACCAACGAACATCCCGGCGTTCTCAAAGACAAAGTTTGCAGTCCGCGCGGAACAACAATTAGCGGAGTCCATTCGCTGGAGCGTAACGGTTTTCGTGCTGCAGTTACCGACGCTATTGAAGCCGCCACGTTGCGATCCCGCGAAATGGGATTGGAAAACGATGACCCAAATAGAAATAAATAAATCAAAATAAAAGAAATGGAACACTCTATCAATCCAAATCATTCGGAAACCCAACGTAAGTTGGATTCCTTAGAAATAAAAAATTTTCGTTGTTTGAAAGATTTCAAAATTCCTTCATTGAAGCGAATTAATCTTTTCACAGGAAAAAATAATACCGGAAAATCCACCATTCTCGAAGCAATTGCAATCTATGCAACAAAGGGAGATTTACGGTTGATTATGCAATTGCTCGATGAAAGAGGAGAAAACATCAAACCTAAACAGGCGGAAGATTACCTTAAAATTTTCTCGTCTTTATTCACAGATAGAATTTTTGGATTGGGTTCAGAGGATGTTATTTCAATCGGCAGTATTGAAAAAATAACATCGGAAGAAAATAAACCGTCATCTCATAGTAATTCTGTTATTTTGGAATTTGTAGAATTTGTTAATACCATTGAAAAAAACGAACAAGGTTTTGTAACCGGAAAAAAACAGTTTGTACAAAATGGCGAAAATGGTATCAAAGAAGTTTATAAATATGGTTTTGCAATTGGAAACGGAATTAATAGTGAAGTTTTTTCTTTTGACGAAGCTGAAAGATTTCTCAGATACTACTTTGGATTTAATAACGGAAATTTACAATATGTCAGAGGACGAAATATTGATAGTAAGAATAATAGCAAACTGTTCGATAACATCGCACTTACCGATAAAGAACAAAATGTTATCGACTCGTTAAAAATTATCGAACCGGCAACCGAAAGAATTACTTTTGTTGAAGAAGGTAGAGATGAAAGAGTTGCGATTATTAAGTTGTCGGATTCTCAAAGGTTGCCGTTGAAAAGTATGGGAGACGGAATCAATCGCGTGTTGACAATGATTCTTGCGTTGGTCAATTCCGATAACGGTTTTTTGCTTGTCGATGAATTTGAAAACGGATTACATTACACGATTCAGGAGCAATTGTGGAACATCATTTTTCTGATGTCACAAAGATTAAATGTTCAGGTTTTCGCGACAACACACAGCGAAGACTGTATCAGAGCGTTTGAATCTGTTTTGAATAGTTCCGGCAACACTCAAGCAGGAAAACTGATTCGGCTTGATAATAAAAACGGAAAGATTATTCCCGTTGAATTTGACGCTAAAGATCTTGAAATTACCAACAGAAATGATATTGAAATCCGATGATGCAGATTAAAGAACAATTTCATAAAAAACTCTTTGTTGAAGGTAATGATGACCAACATGTTATTTGGGCATTGTGTCAACAATTTCGTATAAAAGAATCATTTGACGTGATTGATTGCGGCGGATTTACGAAACTCTTTGAACAAATTCCCGTGCGATTAAAACAATCGGATGTCGAAACAATTGGAATTATTATTGACGCAGATATTGATATTAACACGCGATGGCAATCCATCAAAAATTCCGAAGTGTTGCGTTCGTTTGAAATTCCCGACCAATTGCCGGAAAACGGTTTGATCCGTAACAACACCGAAGGAATAAAATTCGGCGTCTGGATAATGCCGAACAATAAAACCAATGGAATGTTGGAAGATTTTATTGCTTTTCTCGTTCCCGAAAAAGATCAACTCTTACCGATAGTTGATAATATACTTGATGATATTGAGAAGCGGGATTTGCAAAAATATTCAATAATTCATAAAGCGAAAGCAAAAATTCATACATGGCTTGCCTGGCAGGAAGATCCGGGAACTCCTTTGGGACAAAGTATTACAAAAAAATATTTGTCAACCGATAAAGAAACCTGTTTGCGGTTAATCAATTGGCTGCGGGAGTTGTTTTCGGCATAATTTCCGGCTCTATACAAATTCGACATTAACAAGTTTTCCCTCTTGACGTAATTTTTCAGCAAGAAGCGGGACAAGAACCTTTCGTGAAAGAACACCGCGTTGGCGGAACGAAATATCGGCGTTGGCGGTATTGGCGGCGCAACCGACAATGATATTGAGTTTGTCGGCAACTCCCAATAACAACCGCAATTCCGTAACCCCGCTGTCTTCATTCAATCTCGCAATATCCTCATCCAGAATATTGTACACTTGATTCAGAGTTACCGCGCCTTCGGTAACAAGATTGATTCCTTTAATTGCGTAACGCGGCGGCGCAATTACGCTCATGGGTTCCGGTTCCATTTCCAGCGGGACATTGAGATATTTTGCAACGAGTTTTGCGGTTGTCCCGCCGCACACAATTTTCAAACCCGGAAGATGGATAAACCGCTTAATCGTCGGCAGGTCTTGTTCACGGTCTTCGGGCGGACCCGTAAAGATATTGACGGTTTGTCCGGTTCGGCAGAGAGCAAGAACAATACTGCAATCATCGCCCACAACACGATGCACAGACGGAATTGTATTTTGGTGAGCGGCATCCGGCGTGTAAGGCGAAAACCCGCGTCCGGCAGTAGAACGCGCCGGAACCGCTGTTGACGATTTATCTTTGACTTTGCCTTGCCACCGCGCAAGGGCTTCTTTGTGAATTGTTTCGGGAATCAACGAGAATTTCATCCGCGAGGCGATTTTTTCATTGATGAAGCGTACAACACCTTCGCTTGTCCATTCCGTGTTTGCCCCGTAACCGATTCCGGCTTGCGTAATTCCGTCGCTCATCAGAAGAATTCCCTCCTCTCTTTCGAGTTGGCAATTGCTTTCCATTGCCAGACCGCCCGGAAGCGGGAAGGGGCGGTTCGCAAGAATGGTTCCGCCTTGCCGGCTCACCAGAATGGGCAGGGGAGCGTCGTAGGAAAAGACCGTAGCATTTCCATCGGAACGGATTCGTGCAATACTGAACGCCGCAAAGGGTTTTTTGGGATCGCGGCTGTTTTGCATGGTTGTTGCGACGGAGGCGAAGATTTTGCGGAAGGAAATATCCTGCCGCAAGGATTCGGTGAGTCTTGCGACGCACATTTGCGCGGCGATATGCGCCCGAATCCCCGAACCGATTCCATCCGCACAGATTACTGTTGTTCCGGTATTGGTTCGGACGGTTGCCAACACGTCCCCGCAAGGCAATCCCGTTTTCTTTGACGTCTGAACCGAAAAAACGTCAACATGCGTATAGTCCATGAAATAGTTGATAGTTGAATAGAGGAAAGTATTTTAATCTGTTTTGTCATCTGTGTTCTTCTTCACTGGGAGTATCTATTCGGTCCTTGTTCAACAGACGGCTGAATAGATACGTTTCTTTTATAATTCAGCCCGGCATTCATGTAAAATCTCTACAATTTCCTGTGTTGTGATATCAAGTTTTATACGGGGAATATTTTCCAGCGGAGATGTCCCCGATTTTTCGTTTTCCTTTAT
>JAITQV010000538.1 GCA_031288765.1 Planctomycetaceae bacterium | reverse complement strand
CCGTAGGTGGAGCGAAGCGCAACCTACGGATCGGAATCTCCAACCCGATACAAAAACAAGAGGTAGGCAATCGCTCGCCGAGCGATTGCTTGCCGATAGGCAACCAAAACAACCAACATTGTACAAATTCCCAATCGGCTAACGCCGACTGAGAATTTTGTTGCAGAGCGGCTAATTCACAATCAATTGCGATAATTGCTTTTGAACTTCATCAACCCGTTCCCGATCAAGAACCATAATAGGAATTTCATACGTAATATTTTCCTTAATCGCATAAACAATCAGTTTTTTTTGTCCTTTTTCGTCTTTTTCTTCCCGTTCATACCGGAATTGCCGCCGCCGAATCAGTAAAAGCGCCAATACATACCGCATATCCGCGTTCTCCGGCTGCAAAGATAATTCCTCAAACAAATTCAACAAAACATCGTTGGGAGCAATTTGGATTTTTTTATCGTTATTGTCGGGAACCCGCGTCTTCCACCAACCCAAAAATTCCGGCGGCGGCCCCTTCCAATTTTCAACAGAAAAATCCAAACGTTTTATGTTGTCTTTTTCTTCAATCAGCACGGAAAAAAACATTTCCCCCGGTTTAAGTTCGCGGTTTGTTGCGCTGCAATTTCGTGAAGGACGCGGAATTTCCATCGTTAAAAAAAAGTATTTATTCCGTAATTGTTCGGGAAAAGACGGAAAGATTCGATTTGATTCAATCTTATTTTTTCCCCATTTGGTAAGTTTTTAGCAACACTTCGTCTGCGTCGGCAAATTGTTCGAGCATGTCGGCTTCCACCACAAACACCACAACTGATTGTTGACCGTTTTGATCGGTCATCAAGTTGTAAATCCAGCGAAGCGATAACTCCTCAACTGTCCCGTCAATCAAAACCGTAAAAATTTTATATCCGAATTTGTTGACATGTTCTTCGGCGGCGGCAATTTTACCGAAATTTTTCCCAAGACCCTCCGCCAATTCCCTTTTGAACTTATCCAAAGTGGTCATCGTTTTAATATCGACTTTGCCCATATCGGCGATATTGCACTGAGCAACAAGTTCGCCTTTGTGCAATTTGCGGAGAATCGTTGTTTGCGGATCGTCCTGAAAAACATACCAATCCCGATCATGCGAAAACCGCCAAGGAGCTTTACCGCCGTCATATTTAAGTTTCAGGACATTGTCGTTGGGTCGGACATTGATTTCCCGAACAACTTCGTCCGTCAACACCTGCGGAGCGTCAATCGGCGAAATCTTAACCTGAAGCCGCGCCACCAAATCAAGCCCGGGACCGACATGCCCAATCGAGCGGTTTTCCTCAATTAAAAGACCGAGCCAGTTAATTCGTTGAGCGGACAGATCAAACTGAAATTTAGCCCGAATCGACATTTCCGTTGCCGCACCCAGATATACGCCGCTCACATCGCCGACAACTTCAATCATTGCCATTTTGTCCGCAACCGCCGTCAAAACCGCTTCGACATTGCTTTCCGTTATGGCGTCCACCGAAAGGAACGACCGGAGAACACTGTCGGAAATTTTCCACGTATCACCGACACGCATTTCCGTATTCGGCAAAAGCCGGTCAAGTGTCAGGGTGTTTCCGGGCAAGTCTTCAACCAAGAGCAATTGTTCCCCGCGCAACGAACCGCGCGGCGAAAAAAGCGAAACTTTGTCGCCTTCCAGCGAACAAACAATTGTTTGCAATTCCTCATCAAGTTCCGGCATTTTGATTTGTTCGCCGATTTTCATTTTTGATTTAGCGAGGTTGTATTGCCGGATACTGACCAGCGGACCTGTGGAAACCGAAAACTGATCAACCCTTTCTTCATAGCGAAAACCGGCAACAACTTCCATTTTATCGGTGGTGGCTTTGAGGTCATTTGAGACTTGTTTGACATCACCGGTTACTTCGAGCAAGGTCTCCACCAAATCGGTTGAACCTCTTCTCCGGCTGCTTTTCAAGAGGAATTTTTCTTCGGAAAGAGCGGCGGAATTTTTTACCGGTTCTGCTTTTTCGGGGAGGCGGACGGCGGAAACAGGGCGTTGAACGGTTGTTTTCTGAGCCGGAAGCGGTTTTGGGGTTTCGGAATTTGTTTTTGGGGCGGCGGCGGTTTGGGGTTCCGAATCTCTCAATTTATTTGATTTACCCCAGACGACTCCTTTACCGGCGGAATTTTCCTGAGCAACTTTAATCGGCGAATCGACTTTTGTTTCGATGTCGTCGTTATCAACAGTTTTTGCCGATTCGATATCCGGTGTATTTTCTTCCGTTTCAACGGCGTTGGTTTTTCCGGCAATGAAAACCGCCGAAAGAAAAAGAGCGATAAAAAATATCCTATCGAACCGTGATTTAAGGTAAAAGCTCCGGTGCATTTTTCGTGTATCCTCCGTTTTTTTGAGAATTATTTTTGGTTTTATGTCTTTGGAGACATTCTTTTGGGATTATCGTCAGTAAGGTTATGCCGACTTTGACGAAAAAAAAGGATTTATGGTTTGGGTTTGGGATTCCGTAATCACAAACCGCCAACCGCCAATCACAAAACTGCAAAAAAACACGGCAAGGCTATTGTCAGTGTCGGTGTCCGTCTATACAATCATTCTTATTAAATATTGGGTGTGAGTTTTGGTTTAACATATTTTTTGGTTTTTTTGATTTCAATGTTACCGATTCTGAAAAACGACGAGATTGCGCCGAACATTTTTGAGATGGTTATTGAGCATCCGCGGTTGGCGGGCAAGGCGCAGGCGGGGCATTTTGTGATGGTGATGTCCGATGCGGAGTTGAGCGAGCGGATTCCGTTGACTGTTGCGGATTTTGATCGTGCGGCGGGGACGGTAACGCTGGTTATTATGGCGGTTGGAACATCGACGAGGAAGTTGGTCGGGTTAAAGGCGGGAAAAAAACTTCCGGCGATGATTGGACCTCTTGGACACGCGAGTGAGGTGGGGGAATTGGGGACGGTGGTGATGGTTGCGGGCGGGGTGGGAACAGCTCCGGTGTATCCGATTGCTCGTGTGTTACGTGAAGGAGGGAATCGGGTTATTTCGATTCAGGGAGCCAGAACGAAAGAACTTCTTTTTTGGACGGAGAAGCTTTCGGCGGTGAGTGATGAGCATATTATTACGACGGATGACGGCAGTGCGGGCAGGAAGGGGTTGGTTACGGGTCCGCTTCGGGAGATTCTTGAGGGGCGGGCAAGAGAGATTGGTTGTGTTTACATGATTGGTCCGGCGGTTATGATGAAATTTTGTGCTCGGACGATTGCTCCGTTTGGGGTTCGCGGGGTTGCCAGTTTGAACAGTGTGATGATTGACGGCACGGGAATGTGCGGAGGTTGTCGGGTAACGGTGGGCGGGGAGACGAAATTTACTTGCGTGGATGGTCCCGAGTTTAACGCGTTGGAAATTGACTGGGACATTCTGATGGCGCGCCAAAAAATGTATTGCGAAGAGGAACAATGTTCTTTGAATCATTATCTTGATACTATTTAAACGGTTGCCTGCCTTGTGAGATTCCGATCCATAGGTTGCGCTGCGATCCACCTACGGTTACGCACATCACACCTCTTGCGGGGTTAAGATTCCGGTTGCCGTACGGAAACAAAAATTAGTCGGCTAACACCGACGCAACCGTTCGGCGAACGGTTGCCTACCTCTTGATTAACAACCCAAAAGGTCGGCAACTCTTTGCCAATTTTACGATTAACAATTTAAAAATTCGTAAATCCCGTTGTTGGTAGGGGCGAAACATCTTTCGCCCCTACATTATTCCACGATCAACTCTCCATTCCCTACTAAAATATATTGCCCTTTCAGGGCGAGTGGTTTACCCGCCGCGTTGCGGCGGGCTGGCTTATATTGCCCTTGCAGGGCATAGGACAATATGCTATCTAATCCATACTATTTGATCCGTAGGTTGTGCTGCGCTTCACCGCCGGTTATGCACATCACACCCCGTGCGGGGTTAAGATTCCGGTTTCCATGACGAAAAATATTTCGCCTCTACATTATTCCACGATCAACCCTCCACTCCCCACTAAAATAAGATGCCTTTTCAGGGCGTTGATGGTTTGTTGACCATTACTTGCCGCATTGCAGCGGGCTGGATTCTATCGCCCTCGCAAGGCTTTGTGAAAAAAGGGATATTCGATCCGGCGGTTGCACTACGCCTCACCGCCGGTTATACACATCTCGCCCCTTGCGGAGTTAAGATTCAGTATTAATACTGAAAACAAAGAACCGAATAGATATTAAACATGAGATTTTTCGCCAAAATTTTTACACGCTCAAAAAATTCCATAGACATATTATCTATTCGCTTTATCTATTCACTGATTTTTGTCCGCTGTTGCGGAAATTTGCGATCAAACACCAATCACCGCCCCGAATTTACAAGTTCTCGCACATTCGCCGCACTTAATACATTTTTCCGCGTCAATCACGTGCGGCATTTTGCGTTCGCCGGTAATCGCCCCAACCGGACACTTTTTGGAACAGGCAGTGCAACCCTTGCACTTATCAACCAAAATCTCCGGTCTCGCCAAACTCTTGCACTGCCCCGCAGGACAACGCTTTTGGAATACGTGCGCATCCAACTCCTCCCGAAAATGCCGAATCGTCGAAAGTACAGGATTGGGAGCGGTTTTGCCCAAAGCACAAAGCGAACCTTTGGAAACTGTTCGGGCAACCTGATCCAAAATATCCAACGTTTCCTGAGTTCCGTTGCCGGCAATAATATCGTCCAGCAACGCCAACATCTGTTTGGTTCCTTCACGGCAAAGTAAACATTTTCCGCATGATTCGTTTTGCGTAAACTGCATAAAAAAACGCGCCATCTGAATCATGCACGTTCCTTTGTTCATTACGACCAAACCGCCGGAACCCACCATCGCCCCAACCGTTTTCAAAGAATCAAAATCCAACGGTAAATCGAGATGTTCCTGCGTCAGACACCCGCCGGAAGGTCCGCCAATCTGAACCGCTTTGAAATAATCATTTGAAATATCGCCTTTGTTGTCAATCACTCCGCCGCCAACATCGAAAATAATTTTCCGCAATGTCGTACCAAACGGAACTTCGATAAGACCGGTATTGACAACATGACCGGTCAGAGCGAATGTTTTTGTTCCCGGCGAACCCTCCGTTCCCACTTTTCGGTAGGTTTTTGCGCCTTCGAGCATGATGAACGGCACCGCCGCAAGCGTTTCGACATTATTAATAACGGTCGGTTTTCCCCATAAACCGCTTTGAGCCGGAAACGGCGGTTTAGGGCGGGGCATTCCCCGATCACCTTCAATAGACGCTATCAACGCCGTTTCCTCACCGCAAACAAACGCCCCCGCACCTTCCATAACACGGATTCGGAAAGAACGACCTGTTCCAAAGATATTGCCGCCCAGAATACCGAGTTTTTCGGCATCGGCAACCGCTTTGCGAACCCGTTGCACCGCAAGCGGATATTCGAGACGCACATAAATATAGCCTTCCGTTGCTTCAATCCCGCGTGCGGCAATCATCATGCCTTCGAGAACACAATGCGGGTTGCCTTCCATAACGCTTCTGTCCATGAACGCCCCAGGGTCGCCTTCATCGGCGTTACAAATAACATATTTCACCGGATTTTTTTCTTTGAGGGCGAATTTCCACTTTTTACCGGTTGGAAACCCGCCGCCGCCGCGCCCGCGAAGCCCCGAAACCTCAATCTCTTCACAAACCGTCTCCGGCGTCATTTCCGTCCACGCCCGCCGTGCCGCTTCGTAGCCGTTGTTAGCGATATATTCGTAAATATCTTCCGGCTCAAACACGCCGCACGCTTTGAGTGTTACCCGTGTTTGCTGCTGATAGAACGGAATATCTTTTTGTCCGGTGCATTTCCGGTTTTTATTATGCCGGTCAACATAGAGAAGACGTTCGATAATTCCCTTATTTTTGATGGACGTTTCGACAATCTCCTCGACATCGGAAACTTTGACATTGGTGTATAAAATGCCGTCGGGACTGATACTTAAAAGCGGTCCCATCTGGCAAAAACCTTGGCAACCGCTCTTGGAAAGGCGTAAAAAATCGGTATCGGTATCAGTATTGGTACTGCCGTCCGGTTCGCCGTCTTCATAACGGAGTTGAACCTGAACATCTATTCCGATTTCCTGCACTTTTTTCTCAAGAGCGTGAAAGACTTCGAGCGAACCATTGGCAACACAACCGGTTCCGGCGCAAATAACGACTCGCCGGTTTGCGCCTTTCATTGCACGGTTAAATTTTGCCGTACAATTTTGCAAAAATTCTTTTGTAATAGACATTGGGAAGAGGGTTTTGAGGGTTGGTGATTTCGGATTGACGTTGCACGGACGAAACGCAAAACGAATCAAAATACTATTTCCGTGAGATTTCGGGGGTTGGCTGCAATTTATTTTACGGCGGCAATTCCCGATAAACGAGTTATTTGCCTGATGTTTTCCGAAAATTTTCAGGGGCAATAGTCAGGAATTATTATTATCGCCTGAGCGGGTTGCTTGTCAAGACACGCGGCAACATTATCGAAGAGGCTTGGGGAACTTTGGGGGCAAGAGGAAGAAATTGTTTCGAGAGAGGTGAACACCGAAACAGATCGCGATTCCATGCCATCGTTCTCCGCCTCTCCGAACAATAATGAGGCGGTGATGATGGATTGAAAAGGAAAAGGGTCGATCTCTGTTTTGTTCCATCAAATTTACAGCATATTGGCGACCGTTTTTGGTTTAACTTTTGCCGTTCACCGCTCAGTATATCAGAATTGCCGACCTATACTTTCCACAAAACTGTGATAAAATATTTAGCACTATTTCAGCGGAATTTTTTAACTATTCACTAATTTCGCCCCCGTTTGTCGCGGGATTGCCTCCGTTTGTCATGGGATTGCCCCCGTTTGTCATGAGATTGCCCCCGTTTGCCGTGGGATTGCCCCCGGTTGTCATCAAAAGTATATACACATTTTTGGGGGGAGGAAGTTGGTTTTGGGAGGATATTTTTTGTTTGGAGGATGTTTCAAGGCAGAATTATTTTTGAGTTGGGAATTTTGACGCAAAATGGAAGAACGGTGAAGGTGGAATACACAAAAACTTGATCTCGTCTTGTATTCGAGGTAACTTTTTTTGTTTTTTTGCATACCTTCTTCGTATTGTAACACGAAAGATTGTGTTGCAATTTATTAGAATCTCATAGAATTATAGGTCAAGTGCAAGCGAAAACATCAGGGTCGTTGTCCAAAAGATAGTAATTTTTTATACTATCCATTTTT
>JAITQV010000493.1 GCA_031288765.1 Planctomycetaceae bacterium | reverse complement strand
TTATAATTTTATTCATGTTACTGCGACAAAAACCTTCAATTTCCAAAATCGTCGGTACAAATGCAAAAAAGTATTTTAAGAATTAAATCATCCATTTCGCTTTTGTTTAAAATTATTACAAACTGTCGCAACTTCGTGTTATTAAATAAGTTAAGATAACTAAATGTGTAACTTTTCTGAAAAAACTTAAAACCTACAAGAACTAATCTCTCTATTGCTCAAAATTTAAATAGACAGTTACAAATAGACAGGTACGTTCCCGTGTATATTGATAATGTCAGTGAAACAAAATGTCGCCGATTTGTCGATTGGAAATTTCAACATATTCTCGATACGGAAAATTTCCGCCGATTGACGGTTTGCCGTCGTCAACCGATTTGAAGAATTTGGCGAATGGATTTTGCCGGGTCATGGCGTTTTGCTCAAAATGACACCATAAAATATTACACAAAGAATATGTGGAGAGTTACGCAAGCGGAGTTTTTACCGCAACGGCAATGATTCCACTTGTGAAGGTAGAGGCGGAAAATTTTCCGCCTCTGTCGGAACCGGAAGTTACGGTTTCGGATATATTCATTACACTTTTTGAAAATAATTCTATCCATGAAAAAAATGTACTTCTATTATTTTTGTTATTTTTTATTCCGGCAACGGTTTACCCTTTGTTTCGGGACCAAACCATGTAATAATAATTCCAAAAATAAAAGTGACGGACATCGCCACTCCTGCGTAACGGATAGGTTCCGGCGCATCATAGAAAACGTAACTCGTCAGTAATCCCAATCCCATCGGTCCTGTTGCCGCAATGAAACGTCCGATGTTGTAACAGAATGAAACAGCGGTACTTCGTAAATGAGTCGGGAACAATTCGGGAAAATAAATCGCATAACCGCCGAATAATGATAACGCACAAAATCCAAGCAACGGCGTCATCCAAAGAACTTCCGCCGGCGTGTCCATCAATAGAAAAACAACACACGTCATCACCAACGACGCCGCAAAAAACACGGTAAATGCCGGTCGCCGCCCAAAACGTTCCGCAACAATCGTGATCGCAAGCGTTCCAAACACCGCCCCAAGATTGAACAAAAGCGATGTAATACTGCCCCACATTCCAACATAACTGCTAATCTCTTTGGAACGTTTCGAAATTTGATCCGCCAGATTTGTAAACGTTTCCGTATCATTTTTTGCCGGAGGTACGGAAAGAATTTCGTTACGGCGGCTTCTCTCTTCGGGTGTTTGAATTTTACGTTTACCATCCGGCGATTCCTGATCTAATGTTGCAAGAATTTTCTCCTTACTTAAATTTTCAAGCGAATGCTGATTTTCAAGAACCGCAAGAAAAACGGCTCCCGGATCATTTGTTTTCGGCTGAGCATCAATAAAACTTTGTAACATAATTTTCTTGTCCAGAGCAACCGGCAAAAATTCTTTCGGCGAACCGGCAAGCATTCGGACAAATTCAAAATCGACTTTTTCAACATCACCCGAATTTCGGACTTCCGTATTTTTAGCGTTACGGAACGCGGTTCGGGTTAAATCGACACTGAAAAAACCAATTCCCCAAAGTCCAATCACTCCGCAAGTCGCCAGAAGCATTCCGATAATAATATTGTAACGCCAGAGCGGATTACCGAAAAGGTCTTTGAGCGAACCGGCTTTTTTAACTCCGCCCGACGCAACCGCTTGTTTCCATTTTTCCGGCTCTTCCAACCGCCGCATAATTACCACTGCCAGCAATGCAGGAAAAAAACCAATAAAAAACATCACCCGCCAAACCGGAAAACCGCCAAAAATACTAAAATGTTGATCCAAAAATGTCAGGAACATTGTGAGAATTGCCGCACTAAAATTACAAAACGCCGCCACAATTTGTAACATTCCGAGCGATTTTGCTCTTGCCCGATCAGGCATTGTTTCGGCAAGCAGCGTAACTCCGGCAGCAAATTGACCGCCCACCCCCATTCCCGTCAGAAAACGGTAAATAAGAAAGTCCCACCAACTGGTTGCCATCCCGCCCAAACCGGTAAAAGCAGCGTAAACCAAAATCGTCATGACCATCACTTTTGCCCGACCGAATTTATCGCCCATAATTCCGAACAAAATTCCGCCAACCGCCCAACCAATTAACATCAACGATGTTGCGTAACCGCCCATCGCCACAACTTTCGCATTGGTCGCATCCAGACTCATCAGGTCAGCTAACGCCGGATTACGTACAAGATTGAAAATCTGTTGGTCAAAGGTGTCAAAACCCCAGCCAAGACAACACACAATAAAAACAAACCAATGATAACGGGTTAAAAGCTGATACCAGGGAACATTGGTTTTGTCTGTTTCGGAAAACTGTGAACTCATAATAATTGTTTTAAGTTAAAGAAATGAATTTGTTCAAAAAACACTCAAACAGTAAATTCTCAAACGGTAAACATTCAAACAACAAAAAATAGTTGCGTTTATAAAGGAAATTACAATTGTCCGCAGTTCATAAACGCAACAATATAATTTCCGTGTTTACTGCCAGACACGGACGTAATCAATCAGGAATTGCTGCGGTAACGACGATTCGTCAATACCTTTGGCTCCGCCCCAACTACCGCCAAACGCCAAATTCAGAATAAGATAAAACGGTTTGTCAAAAGGCCACGACGTTTCACCCTCACCTTCGTTTGTGTACGAAAAGACTTTTTCCGCATCAAAATAGAAATCAATCCGGTCATCAAACCATTCAACCGCATAAACATGAAATTTCGTATCAGGATCAGTACAAATAACCGATTTTCCTTTATTGTTTTTCTTTGTATGGTTGTATTTATCGACATGGATATTGAAGTGAACTTTTTGCGGATCAAAACCAACGTGTTCCAAAATATCAATTTCACCGCATCGGGGCCAACCGCTCTTTTTGTCTTCGGGAAGCATCCAGACAGCGGGCCACGTTCCGAGCGACTTCGGTACTTTGGCGGAAACTTCGATTCGTCCCCGATTCCAAAACCCCTTGCCTTTTGAAATAACGCTTGCCGAAGTGATAGGATAGGTTTTACCGCCGTTTTGAAATTCATCTTTTCGTGCGGTAATAACAAGAAATCCGTCTCTGACTTCGGCATTTTCCGTACGTGCGCCGGTATAATATTGTTTTTCGCCGTTACGAATATAACCTGTTTCGTAACCCCATTTTTCAGGGTCAGGAAGACCGTTATTGTCAAATTCGTCAAACCAGATTAGTTTCGTAAATTTTTCCGACCCGCCGGAAAACGGCTTCGGCGGGTCGGCGGAAAACATAAACGTTGCGGCTGATGTTGCGAAAATAAAAAACAATCCGGCTAATAATGTTCTGTATTTCATAGTAACTGTACTTTCTAAAAAATTAACAAAGATGTAATATACATAATTTAAAGTATTTTAAAACTATCTCTATTTTTGCGGCTTCTGCTTTTTGAGCAAAGATACACTTAAATCAACAATTGAATCTGCGATAATTTTGAGAAAATACTTAAATTAAACTTTTGACTGAAATATTTTACCATTGTTTTTGGGAAAGTACAGTTACTGCTGAGGTTTTTTTTTCGAAAAAATTAGGCGGAAATGAGGTTATTTGCCGAAATTTTTACGCGGTTAAAAATTCCCGCAGAAATATTACCAAATTTTTTTGATTTTTTATGAACTTTTTTCTTGTTTGTTGCGACTCTTCTTTATGAAAGGGGAAAAATGATGACAACCGTAACCGTGAATTTGAAGATTGTTTATGATGAACTGTTGGTGTTACGTTGGCAAAACGGAGAAGTTGCGGCGATGAGTGAATTGGTTGATCGTTGGCACGCCCGATTGTTTCAGCATGTCAGGCGGCTTACCGATTCGGCTGACGATGCGGCGGAAGTTATGCAGGAAACATGGCTGGCAATGATTCGAAGTGTACCGAAACTCGACGATCCGGCAAAATTTCCGGCATGGGCATATCGTATTGCATCGAACAAAGCCGCTGATTTTGTTCGGAAAAAATCACGGCGCCGAACTGTTCCGCTTGACGAACCGGATGAAATCGTTGCAAAAACGCCGACACCGAAACATGATGATCTCATCAATTTACTCAACGGATTGTCGGTAGAACACCGGACAGTTGTTTCACTTCGTTACGGCGAAGAGTTGCCGCTGGAGGCAATTGCCGGAATGCTCAACATTCCTCTTGGAACCGTTAAATCGAGATTACATTATGCTCTCGATTTTTTGAAACAAAAGAACAACAATAAATAATGGAGGTGTTTCATGGACACATTTGAAACCAAATTAAAAGAAATGTTACGGAACAACACAAACAAAATTGATTCGGAAATACCGATTCCGATGCGGGAAGTTTTAATCTCTTCGTTTAAGGGAGAGATGAAAAAATTTTCGTTGATTGTTTGGGTACTGATGTTGGTATTTGGCGGATTGGCGGTTGTAAGCGGAGTTGGTTTTTTTTACAGCGACGACCCCAAAACACAACTTTTACTGATCGTCATGGCTCACATGTTTATCCTGTTGATCGGTTTGACAAAACTTTGGTACTGGATGCTTGCCAATCGTTACGGCACCAACCGTGAAATCAAACGTCTCGAAATGAGAATCGCCGAACTAACAGAAAAATTGTCAAATCAATAACCGTAACTATTCATTCGATATTATTAACCACTGAGAACGAAAAAAGTAAGAGTGGTTAGGAGTGAATGGCAAGCGGTGAAAAATAAACCGCGAAACGCATGAATTTCCAGCGAAATAGCGTAAAATCAATATTTAACGACTTTTGGCGTTTTTTGTGTCTTTCGCGGTAAACAAATAAATAGTTACTTAAAAAACACCATAACTGTAAAATTTTTATAAACATGTACCAATATAAAAAACGCCAAGCACGCGCATGTCTTCCAATAATTATCGCGATTTCGCAACTATGATTTCGTGTATTCCTTTTTCGATGGCAGTAATTGCACGTACTTTAATCCGTAATCAAGATTATACTTGGGAGAGTTGGTGTTATCTTGTCTATGGACTCATTACCATTTGTGTATTTTTAATTTACTTAAAATATCTAAATATCAAATATTCCCAATAATATGGAAACAAATAAAAGTGAGCCAAACAATAAAACGATTTCACTTCGTTCGCTAAAAATTTGGCGGAATATCCTGACTTCCGGTTTTATATTGTCAGCGGTTGTTACGGTTATATGTATTGTTTACGTTGCGGTGTTCGCCGTAAGTCAATCAGATATTTTCTCTGCTAATTGGTGGGCGGGTATTACAATGGGATGTTTGGTGTATTGCGTTTTAATGCTTTATTTATTTTTGTCAATGGTTATTCTTGATACTTATAATATTGATCTTTCCTTTTTAAATCGTTGTGAAAGGCTGAATAGGTGGTGTGAATTTGTAATTCCACCAATGTTCTTGCTGGGATTAATTTTGTTGTGTGTGGTACTTCTCATGCACATGTTACTCCTAGAAATCAGTCAATTGCCGCCAATTCCTTGTTTTTTTGCGGCTATATTATTTTTTGTATCAGTGATTCTTTTAAGTCTTCTTAATGAAACAAGTTTACTGATCTATGAAAAAAACAACCCGAATTATCGGCGTGGACGAGGATTTGCCTGAATAATTTTCGCAATTAACAATTAAAAAGGAGGATTTACAATGAGAAGCGATATTGAAAAGACAGAAATATTTATACAAATGTTTTTTGGATTATTTGTTACTATTCTGATGCCACCGTGTGCCAAAGCGGTAGGATGTACTCAGGAGCAAATAAAAATATTATTTTCAGTAGTAATGTTTTTATACATGATATTACCGTTTATTTTTTTGATAGTTGAATACCGTTTATGGGAGAAAACCGGTTCGTTGTTACGTCAATTCCTTTTGGGTTTTAACGTAATCATATTTTTGATTTGCCTGTTTTTTCGTATTGTTGTATTTGTATTATGGTTATTAGGTTTCATTTGAACGCATTAACACACTATTTAATTTGTATAAGACAACGTTTCGTTGAAGGGTTTTCATTCACGGTTTTCACCTAACCGCTACAACAGTATTAGCCGTAATTAATTCTTTACGAAAATTACAAAAACGGACAATTATTCTGTTTCATGTCCGTACACTTCCGCACTGTAACGGAATATTGCCAGAGAACCCCATAGAATATTGATGATAACAAACATCAACAGAAAAATAGCGGCATTACTCGCCGCTCCGCCGCCATAAGAATGTAGGCTGCCCTTAAAAACAAAGTTGATACCATACCACGTCATTATCACCGCAATCGAAGCAAACAACGCCCCAACCATCACACCAATCCGACCATAAAACCGGGCAATTTGACCATGTAACACTATCACATAAAAAAAGATCGTAATCAATGCCCAAACCTCTTTCGGATCCCAACTCCAAAAACGCCCCCAAGAATAATCCGCCCAACGCGCCCCAAGTACCGTGCCTAGAATCAGTAACACCAATGACAATTGTAACAACCGGTGAATAATCGGTGCAAACATGTCGCAAATCACCGGAAGACGAACCCGTGAAGATGTTACCGGAATTGCCGGCGCCTGTGTTGCCGATGCCTGTGTTGCCGGTGATTCGGACGGAATGTCCGTGTAACGGTAACGCCCGAAAACGGCATTGCCCAAACCAACAACCGCCATTCCCCAAGCAACCAACGCCGCCGCATAACTCACAATAATAGCAATCACATGAACCGTAAGCCAAAAATTACTTCGCAATAACGCAACAACCGGTTTAATCTCAGGATTAAATTCCGCCGTGTTAAAATAAGAAGCAAGCCCCGCCAGTAACGCAATCGACGCCGCTACTATCACAAACAATTTTCTGTTCAGAATCTGGTTGCGGGCGGAAGATAACCAAATGTTTCCGCTGCGGTCTGTATTGCCCAACGCAATCGTTTCACCGTGAAACACCGAATTGATAACACTTTGTCCTGTTACGGAAGACGGTAATGTTGTTTCTTCCTGAGGAGAAACAATCCCAAGTTCCGCCGCAATCCGTGACGGACGGCATAAAAGTACAGGAACTAATATCGTTGTTAAAATCAGTTGCGGAACAAACCAAACTATTAAAACAATACTTGCAATAACAACAAGCCAGTCAATAAAATCGCTCATCTTCAGTAATTCCAAAATCGCCGCAACAGTTCCATGTTCATGGGCATAGTCGCCGTAAGAAATGTTGACCACAAAAAGAAACGTCAACAACATCAAAACCAAACGCGGAACAAAAAGGAATATTTGCCAAAGCGATACCGATTGATTCAACTGTTCGCGGCGTTCCTCTTCCGAAAGTGCGGACGAATCCTGACGCTTCATACCCATCGAAACTCCGCCGGGAAGACCAAAATCCGACGCCGCCTGCCGAAATACGGAATTTTGTTCGGGAATCAATTCTTTTTTGCGGTAACGAAAAGCAGCGGAAAATTGTCTCCAATTTGGAAATGATGAAGAACGCCAAGCCAATTGAATGACCGGATGAATCAACGGATACAAAGAATACCAAAGTCCCAATAACGATGCGGAAAATGCCATTAAGACAATCGTTTCATACATATTCGTAACCGGCGCCCAACCGGTAATCCACGCCCGAAGAACTCCGCCGGTAAACGTTATAAAAATCGAAAGGCAAAGCAACACAATTCCCGTCCAGAAACAATATTCTTCCGCCGAATGTGTATGATCTTGTTTCGGTAAAAGAACAAACTTTTCCTGCGGGTTTTTCGGTAACGAAGAATCGTCAATCATTTCATTACGGATTTTGCCCAAAAATAACGAAATTCCGGTAAACACAACAGCTCCGGCGGCAAATACCCACATCCAAAAAAACGGCGCAAGCCGTTGATAACGGTATTCCGTATTGAGCGAACCGCGTTGCGGATAAGATGTTTTACGTACATATTCACTCATCAAGGCGTTTTCCGGATCCGTAAATTGTTCGCGAAGACTTTCCGCACGATAAGCGGAATTCCGCAACGATTCCTGAATTGCCGCCGCTGTTTCGTTAATATTCCTGTTTCGCCCGCCCATCGTGTAAGCCGTCAAAAGACTGATAAAATCCGCTCGAATCCGGCTGATAGAATCCGCAACAGACGGCTGAGTCGCCGAAGAACGTGTTTGCAATAAGAAAAGAGAGGAAGTTTCATTTTCAGTAAACAATTCCTTCTCCCATTGTTTTTCCTCTTCCGGTTCTTTCGGTTTTTCTTCGGTTCCCGTGCTGGTTGTTCCCAGATCAAATAGCGTTGGGTTGGCTATTTCTTTATCCGAAACAGATATATTGTCATTATTTTTTGTATTATTTGTGCCGCCGGTTTGTTCCGTAATAATGTTTTGAATAGCCGATAATTCCGCCAAAACTGATTCCGGTACAGGAATTGATGAAGCAGAATTATCGCGATGAAAATCCTGATTGAAAAACCGGCGAATAAAATCATCGCCGCCAAAAAGAACCATTTGCATTGTTCCCCAAGGTTGAACCGCAGGCGAAACATTTGCCGTATCGCCAATTGCGGATAACGCCGCAACAGGAAGAACCCGCAACGAATTTCCATTGTCATAAAGGGCTAAGTAAGCCGTCTCAATGTTACGGCGAAGCGTTTTAATTGCATAGTAATAATTCAATACAACCCGCTTCATCACTTCTTTGTTATGCTCTTTGTTTTCCGGTGAATGGAATAGCGGAAGTAATTGATTAACATCCGTTCCATTAACATTACTATTACTATTGTTGTCGTTGGTATTACTGTTATCGATATTAATTGTTTCCGAATTGTCCGTTTTCGACTTTGAAGGAGTACGGCGGAAAACAGTTTCAGGGTAAACACTTTCTGGATAAACACTCTCCATCAACGCCTGACTTTCTTCAAAGTTGTCATCGATCATTTTGAGAAGATGTTCGAAATGTTTTTCGACAACTCTGAGATTGGGCGGAACCATTTCTCCATATTCATTAATACGGTCAAACGCTCCGGTTAAAAGACGAATTTTCCGAACAATTTCATGCCAACGTTGGGTCGTGGGGTGAAGATGTTGTTCCAATCCGTTTTCGTTTTCCTGATCGGGTATGTTGGGTTTAATTGATTGCCGCGCCGGCACTTCGCCAAGTTCCAACAAATGCCCCCACGATTCCAACGCAAAAGTATAAGAAGAATGTTCTCCCGTTGAAAAATCAATTGTTTGTTGCAAAATATCAATCATTCGGGTTGGGCGTAACCGTTGCGGATGAAACGTGAGTTCCTGATAAAGCATCATTGCGGTGTTAATTCGTTCCGTAATTTGATCGTAATCGTACAGTATCGGAACTTCCGCGCTTTTCCGTTGCATTCGGCGCCGTTCAATATCGGCAAGCCGTTGCTGAAACCGCTGCGATTGCTTTAATTGAAACACCGCAACCCGCTGCAACACCGCTCGTGTGTTGTTCTGAAGCGGAATATCCAAAACTTCCGTACGGTAATTGATTTCCGCCGCCGGAAAAATCGGAATGTAATCCCAAATTTCCGGTTCGCCCAACCATGAGAGAACGAGCTCATCGGCATTGAAATACCGTCCTTCCGACGGCAGCAACGCCCGAATCCGTTGATAAATCAATTCCGCCTGATTCGCCGTTAAGCCGTGAATCGCTAATGTTGTTGCAACAATTTGTTCCGGCGCGGCTTCGCGCGAACCGGATAATTTTGTTTTAGAACCTTCCAAAAGATCATTGCCGGTAATCAAAAACCGGTACGGTTCCTGATTACCGCTATTCGATACGGAATTTTTGTTCTCCTGATTATTGGGGGTTCTAGGCTGCAATTCGATCACACGGTTTAATTCCGTCAAAATCGTGTCGTCCCGAACAATAAACGGTCGCGAACTTCCGCAAATCTCACGGACAATCCGTTTGGAAAACGAATGTAACGGCATCACACGTCCGCTGTCAAAAACCGGAGTGGTTCCCCAAACACGTCCGCTTTGAGCCAAGCCAATGGACGAATATTGAAATATTGCCGAACAAATCGTAATAATTAATAAAATTCGATGAAATAACATAAAAATTTCCAATCGGTACAATAAAAAGGCAACTGTCTATTTTAATTTGACGGTTTTAATCAGACAGTTTTAATCTGAAATTTGTGTGTACAAAAATCAAACATGTAAAAATTGCCGATTCTTCCGTGTTTTTGCAAGTTGCTTATTATGCCCAAGCCTTAGAAAATTGTCAATAGAGACAAATAAGTTGTTGATAATGGTCGGTTTTCTTTTTATTGTAATATTTCAGCGGAATTTTTTTGATTAGATAAGAAGATCGAATAAGAACCTTATTTCCAACCTAATTTTCCCGAACAAAACAACCTCAGTAGCAACATTGCCCACACCACAACAACCTTATTACCTCATTAAAAAGGTAAAAAATGAGATAATGAGATAATAAGGTTGATTTTGTGAGGAGATGTCCATCTGATCCGGCGGTTTCGCTGCGCTTCACCGCCGGAAGGTCGCTTGCCGATAGGCAATCAAAATATCCAACATGATATAAATTCGTTGTCGGCTGACGCCCACGCAATCGTTTGGCGAAGGGTTGCCTACCTGACCGAATAGATACTTTTACAGATTGGTTGTTTGTCAACGGATTTCCCGGTATTCAATCACAAGTGAATCGGGAAGATCATCAAGATCAACTTTGAGTTTGAGGAAATCATGTCCGGTTAGTTGTTGCGGAATACCGGGCGTATAGGATTTGGAGAGAATAACCTCATACTTTGCGTCGGGGTTGATTTCACGTAATTTTAAGTGAGAAATAGCGGCGTAGGGTGATTGATCACGGCGAAACACGAGAACCATACCGTCTGCTTCTTTGGTTCGGTGATATTGCAGCACACACCAGGAATCACGCGATAACCCCGGCGCACTAACCGGATAAAAATTACCGGAGAAATATTTTCGCAACCGTTTTCCTTCGGCAATTGCTTGTTTTAGTTCTTCGTGCGGATATTCTGCGGAACGGATTTCTCCGGCAAAAGCAATTCCGCCATTGAAACCGCTTCGGAAATGGTATGGCGAGGTTCCCATTTGTCCGCTTGTGCTGTACGGAACGTAGCGGTTCAATCCGTGTGAAATTACCTGATTGTACAACGCCGCTGTGTTGTAATCATGTTTGTAAAGCGGTCCGATGGTTGCGTCGGTTCGCCAAAGCGGAATTGACCGGGAACAAGTTTCCACATCAATCCGTTGTCCGCCGCTGGCGCAATTATCGATCAATAAATTCGGAAACTCTTTGAGCAGGGCGTCCCAAAGGGCATAGAGTCCTTCGACGTAACGGATTTCCGCAATGCCAATCCTGTCGGAACCGTTTTTCTCGTCCTGTACGTTCCAGAAGATATTACAGTTAAGATGATTACAATCAATACGGAGACAATCAATATGATACTCTTTGATGCTGGTAACAAAAAAATCGTGTACGAATTTCCATGCTTCCGGTGCTCCGAGATCAACTAATCCGCCCATACTGTTGTGCGGCGATGTAACAATCCATTCGGGATGTTCCGTTGCCAAAATCGAACCGTGACTGGCTCGTTCCGGTTCATACCACTGGAGAAATTTGAGACCGGCTTCATGTGTTTTCCGGTCAATTTCGGTAAATCCGTTCGGAAAACGAACAGGATCGAAACAACGTTTCAGCGGAAGCGTATAATCTCCGACATTAGGAAAATGTTTCGGAGCATAATACGCATCATGCCAGATATATTCGAAACCGTGTTTGTGTTTTTTCAGTGCTTCAATAAACTGAAGAATATCATTTTCCGTTGCGGTATCCTCAGAAATCGTATAACAATCCGTCAAGTGCGCAATTGGCGGAACAACCGTTTGACCGTTGATTTTCGGAAGAATGTGTGTCAGCATGGTTTGGCGGAAAAGGTTATTTCCCGATTCGACATCATTTCCATGCCAATAACATTGCAAAATGCGCGGTGTGCGGATGGATTCTCCCGGTTTGAGTGAAAGGTGTAGCTTTTGCATTCCGGTTTTGATGAACACAGAGGTAATATTCCGGGTAAAAGAAGCCTTCCAGCGTCCTGTCCAGCCGATTCCCGTTACAACACCGCCGTGATCGGTTTGAACGGTAAAAAACGGACATGCTCCTTCTGAAGGGCGTCCCCGATACGGTTGAGTATCAATGGTGTTTTGGGATATTGGTTCTTCTATCGCCAGCCAGTCATTGGAAGTGGAAGTACAACCGATAAGACGATGCAATTTCATCGGAGTAAAAGGGCTGCGATTTTCAATTGCTATATTAAGAACATTCAGATCGCTGATGATTTTCGAATCTGTTTGTCCTTGATTTGTAAAATGAAGCGTCCAGTCGATTCCCGCCGTATCCGTATAAACCGTTACAACAGCGGTCAGTTTCAACTGCGTTTCCGGTTCCGTATAGGTTAATTCATGAACAATTTTATGTTCGTTTGGTAGTTCGGTTGTTTTGAGGGTTTTGTTCCATGATGCCAGAATTTCAGCGGAAGACTGACCGCCGTAGAGAAAGTGAAACGGTAACCGGTTCAATCCGCAAACCGGACCGATTTCGTCGAGATACATTTCCGTACCGTCTTGAAAAACAACCCTTGCATCTGCCCAATCCCCTTGATCCCAACTGCGTCCGTCGCCGCCGTCATCAAGAACAAGATCAAATTCTTGGATTCCGTGAAGCGGTACGTTTATTGATATTGGGCTGTTGGTTTTTGTAATCAGTTCGGAATCGTACAATATTTTTCTTTCTTTTTCGCCGGTGAAAACATGAAATCGGCAGGTTCCGCCGTCGGCTCCATCGGCATTACGGTCGATACCGATGTCGGCAAGAAATCGTTCGGCGGGTTTATTCAAAACGATCCTAATGTGATTAGGGGCGTTGATTCCGATACCGTGTTGATATGTTTTTTCTCCCAATCGCATGGGACCGTCAAGAACATGGCGATTGATTTTTGTTTCAAACGGCACGGTCTCTTGAATGATTTTAATTTGCGGGGTTTTGACGGTTCCGCTTGCATTGACAAAGTATGCTTCTGCAATACTTCGGTTGAGCGCAACATTATCGGCAACAGTAACTGAAACAAGCGAAACAAAAATAAACACAAACAAACACATTACTAACTTTTTCATTTTTAAGTTCCTTATGTTACAAGGTTTTAAAATGATCACGATTCGCCCGCCGCGAAACAACACGGCAAAAAATAGACGTATCGCAATTACCATCAACAATTCGACCGGCGTAAACCCGTTTCGGTATTCGTTTCGACGAACCTTCGAACGGAAATTACTGCCGGCACACAACAGAGTACATAGCATGAAAGATGCTATGAGGATTGCCACTAAAAATGGCACAAGGTTAAATAAACAATCACTCATTTTTTTCTCCTTTAAAGGAAAAAGGTTAATATTTAACAGATTACAACGTATAATCTGTTTTCTCTCAAAGTCGGCGTTAGCCGACTTGTCCTACGCCCTGCAAGGGCGATAGAACTTAGCCCGCCGCAACGCGGCGGGTTAATGTCCATAAAAAGCATCAAACGCCCTGAAAGGGCAAAATATTAGTTGATAGTGGAGGACGCAAGCGGAATCATTGCCGCAACGGTATTAAAACTGAATCTTAACCCCGCTAGGGGTGTGATGTGCATAACCGGCGGTAAAGCGAAGCGTAACCGCCGGATCGTCTCCCCCCTCCCCATTAAACCCCGCAGGGGTGAGATTATCAACCAACACAATCATAATCTCGCCCTTGCAGGGCTTATGTTTTTTTGGGGCGGTTGTCCGTAGGTTGCGCTGCGCTTCACCACCGGTTATGCACATCTCGTCCCTTGCGGGACTAAAACCTTCGCAAGCGGAATTATTACCACAACGTATTAATTCCGCTTGCGAACTCTTAACTATTAACTAGTTGATCAATTCTCGGACTTCTTCACTCCAGGGACCGTTTTGCATTCTTGGGTTGACCCAAGCGGCTTCCAACCGAATATGTTTGCCCTCGTCAACATCAGTGAAAATCAACGTATGATGTAATTGCGTTGATATCAGGGTTTGCCATTGGGTTTCGCCGTCAACCAAATATTTCAGCATAAACCCGGCATATTTCCTAATGCTGCTGTGGTGTTTTATATCACGAGTTTACAA
>JAITQV010000485.1 GCA_031288765.1 Planctomycetaceae bacterium | reverse complement strand
ATGTTAATCCCGCTTGCGAACTATTCACTATTCACTCTAAACTATTAACTACAACACCGCCTATCTTTTGATTTTTAAAATCCTTTTCCCTCGCCGTCCTGTTAAAACAGATAAAATAAACAACTTGAAAAAATACCAAATAAATAAAAAATAAAATATAAATCAAGAATAATTGAAAAGAATTTCAAAAAATTGCCTTTTTCGTATTTGTCAAACGGCAGGAAATTGGTATAATCCTTTTCCCGTCTGTTTTCGGACAACTCGGCGAACGTAACAACCAATAACCGAAACCCCATTTCCCTTGTTCCTGTTTTGGTGTTGACTTTATAACCCAATCATGAACAACTTATGAGGTTCGGTAACAAACAAAAACATAAAACATTTCAATTAACAAGAGGAATCAAATTTCATGGCAGGTCTTCATCCCTTCAGAAGTTTTCAAAAAAATAGAAAATTATGGCTCGCGATTTTGGGTGTAGGAACGATGATTTCGTTTATTATTTTACCGGTTCTTATGGGGTTGTTTTCCGGTTACGGCGGCGGAACAGGTCCGGCAAAAATCGCTTCCTGCCACCGCTACGGCAATATCGACGAACAAAATGTTGCCGCCCTGATGCAAAACCATGACGATTTAGGACGTTTTTATATCGTCCTTTATCAACATCTTGCCGACCCCGGCAATCAAGACCGTATGACCGCCTTGCGCAGCCTCGAAATAACCGCATCACAATACGAACGATTTCTCGAACCGGAAGAACTCATCAATAACTGGCTCCTCACACAATATGCCAAAGATTTGGGAATGTCCATCGAAAAAAATAATATTATCGATTATTTAACCCAATTGACGGGAGGATTGCTGACAAATACGGTTTATCAACAAACGCTCAAATCTATTAGGATGCCGGAACAACGTTTTGAATATCTGATTACACTGGAATTATTGTATATTCGGATGCGGGAGATGTTCGAGATCGGACTGAATGTGATCCCGCCGTCAACTCGTTGGGACTGGTTCCAACGGCTAAACCGGAAAATGACCGCGGAGGTTGCGGCGGTTCCGGTGGAACAATTCATTGACAAAATTGCCGACCCGACAAACGCCCAACTTCAAAAATTCTTCGACGAGAACAAAGATAAACCCTTCAATCCCACCCAACCGGATTACGGTTTCACAATGCCCGATAAAATCGCTTTTCAATATGTTAAAGCGGCGCCGAGTCAAAAAATTCTGGATTCCATTTCCGAAGAGGAAATTAAAAAATATTACGAAGAAAATAAGGAAACTCAGTTCCGAAAACCGGTTCAGCCGTTGGGAACATCGCCTGTTTTTCCGAGTTTGCCGGGGCAAAGCGGAAATCTGTTTCAATCGGGAGGCTTGGGCGGTTTTACTCCTCCGTCCCCATCGTCCCAACCTTTTCCGACTCCGCAACTTCCAACCCCGATAACAATTCCTTCAACAATTCCTCCAACTCTTCCGCAACCGCCTGAAACAGTTCCGGCGGACACGGAAAAAACTGAGACACCCAAAACTGAGGAACCCAAAACAGAAATTCCCAAAATTGAAGAACCCCAAACGGAAACTCCGCAACCGGAACTGAAACCGGCGACCGAAGAAATTCCGAAAACCGAACCCGAAAAGAAGGAAACTTCGTCGATGGTAACGGCACGAACAAGGTTTGTTTCTTATCAGGCGGAAACGGAAAAAAATACTGATTCGGGAACGGAACCGCCCAAACCGGAACAACCAAAGCCGGAAGAACCGAAGGTTGATGTTGAACCGGAACAGCCAAAGCCGGAAGAACCGAAGGTTGATGTTGAACCGGAACAGCCGAAACCGGAAGAACCGAAAGTTGATGTTGAACCGGAACAGCCGAAACCGGAAGAACCGAAAGTTGATGTTGAACCGGAACAACCAAAGCCGGAAGAACCGAAGGTTGATGTTGAACCGGAACAGCCGAAACCGGAAGAACCTGTTGATTTGAGTATTTTGTACCGACCGCTTGACGAAGTTAAAGAACAAATCCGGTTGACGCTTGCCACCGAAAAGGTCTTGAAATCAATTCCGCTTATTGAAGAAAAGATGCGTGATTATTTTCAGGTTTATTATACGCATCTTGATCAGGAAAAGGCGGCGCCGCCAATGCCGGATTTAACGGCGTTTGTGGAGGAGCAGGGGCTTGTTTTAAAAACGGTTCCGTTGGACACGATTTTCGGTGCCGTTAAATCGGAGTTTGCCCGCGGCACGGCGGAACGTGAATATCTGTTCAATTTGTTCAACGAAAGCCCGATTGCCTTTGAACCCCAAAAAATCGAAGGCGAAAATATTATTCTTTGGGTTACGGAGATTCAAGCGGAGAATAAACCCCAAAAACTTGAAGAGATTCAAGAGATTGTTCTGAAACGTTGGAAAGAGGTTGAAGCGCGTTCGTTGGCGTTGAAGCGTGCGGAGGAATTGGCGGCGGAGGTTCGCAGTTCCGAAAAATCGCTTGCGGAAACTTTTGCCGGTCGGAGCGATGTTCCGGTGGCGGAGACGGAACCGTTTACGTACAAGAGTTACGGGGAGTCGATGTATGCCGCATTTTTGGCAATGCGCGGAATCCCGCCGCGGCTTGGGGAAGTTCGTGAAAAAGGGGTTGTTGTCGGCGATTCCGAAATTGACAACCAATGGATTATTGCACCGGGGGTTGAATTTATGGAGACGGCGTCATCGCTTGGGGTGGGAGAAGCGGGGGTCGTTTTCAATCAACCGCAAACAGCGGCTTATGTGATTCGGATTACGGGGAGTTCCCCTTCGGAGGAGGTTCTCTGGGAACAGTTCCAAAATGTGTCCATTATGGAATACTTTCTTGCCGGTCAACCGGAAACAATTGCCGAAGCCCGAAAAGCGTGGTTGGAAAAAATTTATGAAAAGGTCGGTTTCCAATGGATTCGGAAACCGGACAAACGAATCCGCTGATAACGCAAATTTTCAGTCCGCAGATAACGCAGATTTTCACAGATTATTTTTTCAACACGGAAAATGTGGATATTGTTGTCCTCGTCATTGTCCAACAAATCACTGAATAGATACCATATTTTTTGTATTGATTAATACTGTTATATTTTTATCAGAATATTCTGAAAGTCCCAACGAGGTCTCGGACATATTTTCAGAATGCTCTGAAACGTAACTGTCTATTTTTATTAACCACAGAATACACGGAACACACGGAAATTAGTAAATTGATAAGATTACAAGTTTATTTTTTGAGGGTACAAAATGAATACAATAACAAAAAAATATTTTGTGTCCCAATTCCCTATAAATAAACTAACCTTGAAGTTGTACGCCATTACTATTTACAAATTCCGTGTATTTCGTGTGTTCAGTGGTTAATAAATAGACAATTACCTGTCCGCCGACTCATTGAAACATTCAGAGATACCGATATAATTTTTATGTTTTACAAAATCATTAAAAATATAGGAATTTTGCCGTGTTTTGGCGATTGGTTTTAATTTTTATACTTCTTCCCGCTTTGGATTTACTGGGGCTTTTATTTTGTTCCAATATGTTTGGCGTATTGGGATTTATTTTTATGGTCATTGCAATTATTGGTTCCGGGCTTCTTGGCGCATTTTTAGCGCGTTATCAAGGTTTGCGTTGCTGGATCGAATTTAACCGGCAATTGGATCGCCGCGAATCTCCAACCACAACCGTATTGCATGGTATTCTCATTTTTCTGGCGGCAATTTTTCTGATTTTTCCGGGGTTGTTAACGGATTTTCTGGGTTTAATGCTGTTGATTCCTCCGATTCGTTCGCTGCTGATTTCGTATATTCGTCTTCGTTTTGAAGCGTATCGAACACAAACAAACAACCGCCATCAAAAACATCAACCCAATCAAAACGATATTATTAACGATATTATTGATGTTGATGTGGAATAAAAGTTCCATAGCAATTCACAAAGTAAGCAACATTGGGTGGCGGGTGAAATTTGACGGGTAAAATCTTTCGCCGAAACGTCGCGGCAATACGTTGTGAGTATCTATTCCGTCCTTTGTTTTCCGTATTAATACTGAAAATAAAGGACTGAATTGATACAAATTTTAGTATTTTTAATACATTGATCTGTTCTGTTGTTTTGACCTCTCAAAAAATAATCAGCGAAAATCTGTGTCTGCAAAAATCAGCATAATCAGCGGACTATTTTTCCGTGTATGTTGCGGTTAATAAAAATAGACAGTTGCAACAAAATATCTCGGAACTTACATTTCCAACGTTCCGATAATTTCCGCAATATTTTCGGCTCCTAATTCTTTTAAGGCGTTCGGCAAAGCGTCCAGAATTTGTATTGTTGCGGTGGGGTTGTAGAAATTAGCCGTTCCGATTTGGACGGCGGAGGCTCCCGTTATGAAAAACTCCATCACATCGTCAATCGTTTCGATTCCCCCAATACCAAGAACCGGAATTTTTACCGCTTTGAAAATTTGCCGAACACAACGCAACGCAATAGGTTTGATTGCCGGACCGCTCAACCCGCCAAAACCATTGCCCAAACGCGGACAACGTTTGCGCCAATCAACCGCCAAACCAAGACATGTATTGATTGCCGAAATACCATTTGCTCCGCCTTGTTCGGCGGCTCGCGCCGCATCGGCAATATTGGTAACATTCGGCGATAATTTGACCAAAAGCGGAAGCAATGTAACACGGCGGAAAGTTGAGACGATTTTCTCACACAATTTCGGGTCTGTTGCAAAATCCACACCGCCGCTCACATTCGGGCAGGACAGGTTGAGTTCGACCGCGTCAATTCCCGCCGCCAATCCGAGTTTTTCGCCGAACACCGGACATTCTTCCGTATTTTTCGGGGCAATACTGAGAATAATTTTCGTGTTAAGCGTTTTGAGATACGGAAGTTTATTACAAATAAAGTCGTCGATTCCGTCGTTATCCAGACCGATGGAGTTTAGTAATCCCGATGCGGTTTCGGCGGTTCGGGGCGGAATGTTACCGGTTCGCGGATATAGGGTAACCGTTTTGGGGATGATTCCGCCCAACCGCGATAAATCAAGAACGCCTTCCATTTCACGGGCATAGCCGAATGTTCCCGATGCAACCAAAACCGGATTTTTGAAAATAAACACAATATTATAATAGTTGATAGTGGAGAGTTGATAGTGGAGAGTTGATAGTGTCGCAAGCGGAATCATTGTCGTTGTGGCAGAAAATCCGCATGCGAACTATTCACTATTCACTATGTATCTATTTGATTTTTCCCGAAAATAGGGCTGAAAGCCCTCCATATCATAGCGTAGGGCAACGCCCTACGAATAGGATTCCAAATAAGCCAAAGCCCTGAAAGGGCGACATAATGGTTGAGTTGATTGATAATCTTGCCCCATGCGGGCTTATCTTTTTCTCTGAAATGTCGGGCGGCTTTAAGTTCTGCGATCATTTCTTCGGCGGTTTGGTCGGATTCCCATTTGCCGCAAAGACCGTAAAAATCCTCATCGGTAACTGTTGGCGTTTCGGG
>JAITQV010000490.1 GCA_031288765.1 Planctomycetaceae bacterium | reverse complement strand
TTTTGAAAATCCCTCTGCTCCGTCCGGATTTAAACCGATTCAAACCGGTATGAATGATGCCGCTGACGGAACAAGCAACACGCTCATGGTTTCTGAGGTTGTTGTTCCGAAAGATATTGGTTATATGGGTTACGTTGGTATTCCGCGTTATGCGGGCGGTGCCGGTTTTACAACATGGTTTCCGCCAAACGGAACCGGAGATTATCTAGCTCGGCAATGTTATATTCAGGACGATCCGGGCACTTGTACCAAACCTGGTTCATGGACAGATGCTCGGCATGTACCGTTTGCTATTATTACCGCACGAAGTAAGCATTCCGGTGGTGTAAACGCGGCTTTGATGGACGGTTCCGTCCGGTTTTTTCCGTCATCAATCAATATTGATACATGGCGGGCTCTTTCGACAACTCAAGGCGGTGAATCCGTCAGTCCCTAAGTCTGTTTTTCAAAATTCATTCATACCTATTTTTCGTTTTTTAAACACAAAATGTCTAAAAAAATACAAAAATTAGTTTTGTCTCGGAATCAGTTCCGATGCCGTTTTAACAATACGGCTGTTGTTTGGAAACATTTTAATTTACTCCGGCAACTTTTAATCGTTTCGGTTTTATTGCCGGTTTTATTTCTAAGTTCCTGTTCGTCCAACGAGCGCGGAATTACGATTTCCGGCAATGTTACACTAGACGGAACACCAATTCCCAACGGGCAGATTCATTTTTTGGATCAGCAAACGAAAGTGCCGGTAACCGCCGCAATCCGAAACGGCAAGTATTCCGTATCCATCGAACCGGGTGAAAAATCCGTCAAGGTGTTTGCGGAAAAGATTGTTGGGAAAATCCCGCGTGATTCGGCACGACCGGACGGTGAAATGATTGATAAAACGGAACAATATGTCCCGAAACAATTCAACACGAACTCGGAATTAAAAATAACGGTTGTCAATAAAAAGGAAGTTCATGATTTCAATCTCAAAACTTCCGAACCGTGATTTTTCCGTTACATTCCTTAAAATCCATGTTTTACCTTTAACTTTCAACATTCAGGAGACTTACTTATGAAAAAGTCAACAATTTTTGCTTTTACTTTGGTCGAGTTGTTAGTCGTCATTGCGATTATCGGTGTTTTGATTGCTCTTTTGTTGCCGGCGGTTCAAGCGGCACGGGAGGCGGCACGGCGGGCGCAGTGTACGAATAATATGAAACAACTTGCTTTATCGTTTCACAACTTCCATGATGTTAATAAACGTTTTCCGAATGGATGTTGGGAACCGATTTTTACGAGTTACAAATGTCAGGACGGAGCCAAACCTTACCATGTCGAATTTTATTCGTCGTTGGTTGCCGATCTCCCGTTTATTGAACAAACATCACTTTACAACACTGTTATCGGGATGTTGTCGCAAAGTTACGCTAATACAGCAGCAACACAATATGCTTTACCGATTGCGTTCAGCGGTGTACCGATTCGCGATCAAAACAATGCGCCGTCACCTTATGCGGAAAAGATTACCGCATTTCTTTGTCCTTCGGATCCCAACGGACGAACCGGTTCCGAAACAGACACAGGACGTAACAATTATATGCTTGCCGCCGGTGATTTCTGGGACTGGTGGGGTTATACGGCACAACGCGGTTTTTATCATGCCGGAAGAGTTGACAATGTTACGGATTCCTCATTTATTCGAACGATATCTTCTATTTTTGACGGAACAAGTAACACCATCATGTTCGGCGAAGTTACTATTAGTGAATCGGAAACGGATCGGGACAACAAACGCGGTATCGCCCGTGTAACACGAACCGGAACACCTTCCGACTGTTTTGCCGCCAAAGGAACGGGAGGAACATTTGCCGCTGCGATTACCGATGTCCGAAGCACGAAAGGCTGGTCATGGTCTGCCGGATATTGGGGATGTACCGGATTTACGACAATGCTTCCGCCGAACCAACCTTCGTGTGCTGAAACCTATCAGCATGGAGCATCGTTATCAGAAGGAACTTTTCCGCGGATTGACCTTCATGACCCGTTGATTACGGCAAGCAGTTATCATTCCGGCGGAGTTAATGTTGCAATGTCGGACGGTTCCGTAAAATTTATTTCCGAGACAATTAACGCCGGTGATATGAATTATCAGCCGGGCAAACCCGCATGGGCTGGTAATTGGTGGGGATATCGCGGGAAATCGACCTACGGTGTTTGGGGCGGCTTAGGAACCGTCGCCGCAAAAGAATCCGTTACACCATAAAAACGTCAGTATTTGTAACCGTTTACGGCAAATTTACAAAAGAGAACAACCGCTTGTCAGGTAATTGTATCGGATTCTGTAAATACAGCGTAAACGTAATTGTCTATTTATTAACCACTGAATACACGAAATACACGGAATTTGTAATAGTAATAATGTTTACGTACAACTTTAAGGTTAGTTTATTTATAGAAAATAGAACACAAAAATGTTTTTTGTTATTATATTCATATTGTATCCTTAAAAATAAACTTGTGATCTTATCAATTTATTAATTTCCGTGTGTTCCGTGTATTCTGTGGTTAATAAAAATAGACAGTTACGCGTAAACGGTTACAAAAGTATCCATTTTCATTTAAATTATTTTTAAAAAATACTATGAAACATATTCTTTCAATTTTCGTTATTGTTTTCTGTTTTTCCGCTGTTTTGTTGACAGGTTGTTCCAAAAACAACATCATTGATACGGAAGCGGTTACAGGAACTGTTACTTTCAATGGGCAACCGCTTGAAGGAGCATCGGTTGCATTTTCTCCGAAAGTTGCCGGTCAGGGAACTCCCGCCAGTGCTGTTACGGACGCTCAAGGTAAATATGTTCTTCAAACACCGCTTGGCGCCGCTCAAGCCGGAACTTCGCAAGGGGAATATATTGTGTTGATTCGGAAATACACCCAAAAAGCAACCGGACAAAAATTCAAAGATGACCGCGGTGAAGAAAAAGAAATCACCCAACCCGTAAACACTCTTCCTGAAATTTATTCCGATCCGGCGAAAACACCGTTTTCCGCCTCCGTAAAACCGGGGAACAATACTTTCGATTTTGATCTGAAAAAAGAATAGGAATATTGTGTTTTTGAAAAAAGGCAGACGATAGCGGGTGAAAGCCGTGTGATAAAAAAAATTCGACGGAACATTGCCTGCCTTTTTCCCGCAAAATTATAAAAAGATGTTACAAAAGCCCGGAAAACATAAGAGAGATGAAAAAAATCTCTCGAGTGATGAAATCAAAAAATCGATTTTTGAAGTTAATAAATCGATTTTTTATGACCGTTTCACCTGAAAAATTGCCCCGTTTCTCCAGAAATAAAACCCGTCACAGGAGAGGAATCGCAAAAAAGTCAGGTGAAATGACTTCCGTTTCACCTGAAAAAACTTCCATGACTTGAGAGATAAAAAAAATCTCTCTAGT
>JAITQV010000473.1 GCA_031288765.1 Planctomycetaceae bacterium | reverse complement strand
AAAGATGTTCAAAATTGACCAAGATAGATGAAATAAGCGGGAATTTCGGCTTAAAATTTTTGGAAAGTGCAGTAAAGATCACAAGTTTATTTTTTTGTGTCCTATTCTCTATAAATAAACTAACCTTGAAGTTGTACGTAAACATTTATTATTATTATTATTATTATTACAAATTCCGTGTATTTCGTGTATTCAATGGTTAATAAATAGACAATTACATTATTTTATGGTGAGTTTGGATTCAATTTTTTCAAGGTGTTTGATAATTGTATTGAAATGACTTTTTTCTTGTAAGGCTCTACTCCGAATCAGGGAACTGAGGGTAGTTTTTTCTTGTTTTGCGTCGGCTTCCAATTGTGAACGTTCGGAAGCGGTCAAACGGATCAACACTTGGGAGTCGCGAGATTCGTTTTCTTTTTCTTTACGTTTTTTTCGGGCTTCTTCAAGCCGTTTTTGTCCGGCTTTTGCCCCTTCGGAAATATATTTAAGTTTTTCCTTAGAGGTCATGTTTTTGGTGTCTTTGTAAAATTGTCGGCGTGCTTGTTCAATAAATTTCAGGGTCACTTTTGAATCTCCATAAAGATTGAAGGGGTTACAATTTGGGGAACGAAAATATTTTGTTCGGTATTGATTTTTTGGACAAGGTCGATTGTGTTTTGGCGGGCGAGGTGTTTTTTGTCGCAAGTGACAAAAAAGTTACATGAAAAAATACCAGCATAAGCAAGGTGAGCAAGGTCTTGATAATGTTTTGCGGTTAAGACTTGATTGTTGATGTAAATATTGACTAAATCAGCGACGGTGTCTATGGTAGTGTTGGATTCGGGCAGTCTTGTAATATGATACGTTTCAATAATTTTATCGGTTTTTTCAATTAACTGTTCCGGCGCGTATTTAATCTCGTAGGAAAAAACCGGTGACACTACTAACTGAAAAGAGTTTGAATTTCGGTCGAGATAGTCGAACATACGGGCAACAACGGAGGTATTGTGACTGTTGTCAAAAAGACTGCAAACGGCGGAGGTGTCGAAACAAATTTTTTGTTTTTTCATAGTGGGTTACTTTTGTTGATTGTTCTAATAAGTATATCATTGATTTACAATTTGGCAACTACCTCCCAAAAATTCAAAACGTAAGTTCAAAAATATATCTGTTATCATTCCAGTACATAAGTTCGTTTTGCCCATTGCTCCCATGTCTCAGCAAGACGTTTGACGGTTTCCGGTTGTTTTTCCGCCAGATCGTTTAATTCCATCGGGTCGGTTTTTAAATCATAGAGTTCCCAAGCGTTACGGGAATTGATCCAAACAAGTTTCATGTCCTCTTCCCGAACACCGCGATTCTTTTCATGTTCCCAAAAAAGAGTTCGTCCATGCGGTTGTTCACCGCGAAACGCACCAAGTAAACTACGTCCCTCCATTGGAAGAACCGGTTTTTCGTTCCATTTTTTCGGATATTCCGTATCGGCAAGTTCCACGAAAGTCGGCATGAAATCAATAATATGACCAACACTTTTTTCAAATTCGCCTTTTCGCGAAATTCCCTTACTCCAATGAGCAATCAATGGTGTACGAATTCCTCCCTCGTGAATGTAATGTTTGTACAACCTCCAAGGTGTATTGGATGTATTCGCCCAACCGCTCCCCGTACTGTGATATGTTCCCGGTCCGCCCATTTTTTCGAGTTCTTCGCCTTTGTGCAGAATGTTCTGCGGACCGGAACTAACATCAAAACCCCACGGATCCCATTCGGCACAGGCTCCATTATCGGACAAAAATAAAATCAATGTGTTCTCAAAATCACCATGTTCTTTAAGATTAGTAATCACCCGACCAATATTCCAATCCATTCGATCAATCATCGCGGCAAATATTGCCATACGGCGTGAAAGATCGGCTTGGCGGTCAACATCAATTGTTTCCCAATCGGGATTGGTTTTATCCGCCCAACCGGTTTTTTCATTTGCCCAATTTTTCGGAACTTCACCTCGCGGAGTTAATTGTACGGAATCATCAATAACACCAAGTTGTTGTTGCCGCATAAACCGTTCTTTTCGTATCGCGTCCCAACCCTTCGTATAAACATCGGCGTATTTTTCAATATCCTGCTTCGGAGCATGAAGCGGAAAATGCGGCGCGGTGTAAGCCAGATAAAGGTAAAACGGCGGACGTTCTCCATTTTCGTTCACTTTTCGGGATTCCGCCAGAAAATCAAGGGCATAATCAGTAAACACATCGGTTGCATAATATTCGCCGGTTTTGTATTGCCGTAACTGTTTTCCAGCCGGAAGCCGCGTATGAACTTCCGGTTTGAAAAACGAGGTAAAACCTCCAATCAAACCGAAATATTCATCGAATCCGCGCCGAAAAGGTCCCGGTCGGTTTCCCATGTGCCATTTTCCGCTCATATAAGTACGATAACCGGCTTTTTTCAAAACTTCCGCTAATGTAACACAACGGTCTGTCAAATAACCTTCGTAACCGCGTCGTTCGGAGTGTCCGTCCATAAGCCCAATACCTGCCTGATGTGGATACAATCCCGTGTTGATCGAAGCCCGCGAAGGACAACACCGTGTTGTGTTGTAGAATTGCGTGAAACGAAGACCGCCTGCCGCCAAAGCGTCAAGGTTTGGAGTTTTAATTTCGCCGCCGTAACAACCCAGATCAGAATAACCAAGATCATCCGCTAAAATCAATACAATATTCGGACGTGTTTCCGCAGCAATTGTTGACACAGTAATTATTAAAGTAATAATTATTGAAGTAGAAAACAATATAAACATACAACAAAAAAAAGAAACAACCGTTTTCATCATAAATCTCCTTACATAAATCGTACCAAAAAAATATACCCGAAAAACTCTTAAAAACTATTTTCTTAACAAAAAGTACAAATATCTACACTCTGTAAGTACAAATATTCACGTAACAAAAAATGACCTTTTCTCTTTTCATTTCTTTTCGGCAGGAACAAATTAAAAACGAAAACGTCATTTTATATTAACCGCCGGAACGCTTCGGCACAGGCATGATAATTTTCCTGTGACATTCCCATACAACTATATTCTTCCACATATCCGATGAATCCGCCTTCCGGTTTTGCAAGTAAAGAATATAATCGTTGCGCTTCGTTGTAAATATCGTTTACGGTTCCGCTGATGGAAACGGTTTGATAACTGATTGGCATGAGAAAACATTGTTGACCGGCGAGTTTTTGTCCGACGGATTCGACATTAACGACATTGGGTTGGGAGATATTGAGCACATCCGCCCCGATTTCATGGAAGTCATCAATGATAGCAGTGAAATCGCCGCAACAATGATACCAGACATGTAAACCAAGTGAATGAGCATGGTCGAATTGTTTTTTGTAACGTGGTTTGAAGAGCTTTCTCCAGAGTTTTGGCGAGATCATCAAACCGGTTTGAGTTGCCCAGTCATCGACGAAATGGATTCCGTGAAATCCGTGTTTTGTCGCTAAGGTTGTCATTTCATTTTCGAAATCGACAATCATATCCATTAATGTTGCGAAGCGTTCGGGTTCGAGGAGGAAATCTCTCATACTATTTTCGAAACCGCGTAGAAGGGTGTAAACGGTGAACCCGCTCAAATCCAGCGACGCCAGAAGATAACGATCTTCCGATTCTTTGAGGAAATCGGGGAGTTGTTTTATTCGTTCTTCTTCGCGGATTTCGGGAGGAGAAAATGTTTGAAAGGAGTCCCAATCGGGCAAATGCGGTGTGGTGGGATGTCCCATGGTGCCGTCATTAAATGATTGGAGCAGATACCCCCATTCATTCACCTCAGAACCTTCCGCCTGATGAAGTGAAAGATGATAAACCATAACATCACCTTCGGTTTGATCGCAGTTGACAAACCAAACAGGAATACGGGAAGGAGAACGAAATTGAATCGCATCATCAACGACTTCTTTACGTGATTTTGTCATAGATAATAGTTAATAGGTAGTTAAAAATAACAATCCTATTTTAACCTGATTTTATAACAAAACAACCTTGATGGCTAATAATTCTCCTCAAAACCAACCTCATTACTTCATTTTACCCTCAAATTTTTAGAAAGTGGTTAAAAATGAATTATTAAAAATTTCTCTAAATAACTGTACTTTCCAAAAAATAAGTATTTTGATAGTTTCATTTTTTTCGTTTTATCTTCAG
>JAITQV010000450.1 GCA_031288765.1 Planctomycetaceae bacterium | reverse complement strand
CCGGAGAGGGTCTGTTGTTTTTTCGTCTTTTCACACTTGGCTGCAAGGTCAATCAATACGAAACGGAATATATTCGTACCGGTTTATTGCGGCTTGGTTACACGGAATCCGAAGCGGGTCATGTTGCGGATATTGTTGTGGTCAATACGTGTACGGTTACGGCGGAAAGCGAAATAAAAGGACGGAAAGCAATTCGGAAACTTGTTCGTGAAAACCCCGGTGCGGAAGTTATTGTTATGGGATGTTCGGCAACTCATAACAGTAAACCGCTTCTGAATATTAACGGCGTTTCAAAAATTATTGCCGATAAAGAGGAAATTCCTGATTTTTTAAGAAGTCTTGGTTTGACGGAGTTACCAAACGGGATTGAAACGTTTGGTGAACGTCATCGGGCTTATGTGAAGGTTCAGGATGGTTGCCGGGTTGGCTGTTCTTATTGTATCATACCCAAAGTACGCTCAACACTTCGAAGCCGTTCCGAAAACAATGTTCTTGAAGAAATCCGAACCCTTTCACGAAACGGTTATCGGGAAATTGTTTTAACAGGGATTCATCTTGGGCATTATGGAGCCGAGTTTGCAAACGGTCATCAAAATCTGGCGGCATTGGTTCGGCGTATTATTGAAATGCAAGAACCGTTTAGGCTTCGGTTATCGAGTCTTGAAGCGGCGGAAGTTTCTGAAGAGTTGATTGACCTAATGCTTCAAAATCCGCAACGAATTTGTCCGCATCTTCATCTTTCCATGCAAAGCGGCAGTGATGAAGTGTTACGCCGGATGCGCAGGCGTTGGCTTTCTGAAGCGTTTATTCGGCGTTGCGAAGAAATCGCTGTCCGTTTTGATCGTCTTGCTCTGACAACAGATATAATTGTTGGGTTTCCGGGTGAAACGGAGGAGCAATTCGAGGAGACTTGCCGGATTGTTGAAAGGCTTCGGTTTTCAAAGATTCATATTTTTCGTTTCAGCCCGCGAAAGGGAACGGAAGCGGCGACATTTTCCGATACGGTTTCGCCGTCAATCCAACGTGTTCGAGCGGCGCGTCTTGCGAAGATTGCCAAACGGTTACGAATTCATTATGCCGCTTCATTGGTCGGAGCAATTCTTTCCGTTTTACCCGAAACAATTCATGGCGGAACTGCCGACCGGTATTTGCAAGTCCGGTTTCAAAAAACAGTTGATCCCAAAATACTCGGACAACTCAGAGATGTTCGAATCACTCATGCCCTCGGTGAAACACTTTTTAGCGAATAACTAATAAAGAAAATGCAAATATGACTATGAACACCAATAAATACAGTTTACATTTTGAATTACTAAGTCAAGAAGATACGTTCCTTTGCCTTGACCTGTTCAAAATATTATGCGAACCATTTATTATACAAAAAAGTCAGTGGAATTGTTATTTTTGGTCTGATGGAAAAATGAATAATGTTGATTTTAAAGATATTAATGCTCTTATCGAATATGCTAGAACAATACGTTTTAATGAAATGAATATTCATTCAAAAAAAATTAGATTTAACATACCTTGTTTACGAACAAAAAAAGAGATAACGTGGTTTCAGTTTCATGTATCGCCGACATCACAAATATGGAATCCAGTTTATGGAAACCGGGTTAAAAATAAAGAAGATGAACCACTTAGAAAAACATATGAATCAAGAGAAGTTGCTCTAAAAACAATGGGAATAACACAACAGCCCTCACTAATAGAATTTGTTATAAATATAGAAGAAAATCGCGACTCTGATTCTATTATTTGTAATATTGCAACAGTTGTTGCTCAGACACTATTAAATGCCAATCTTAAAATATCCTGTTTAGGAGGTATTAATATAAAACGATACAATCGGTATCAATATCATCCTAATTCTATAACAAATTTAGCAACATGGTCTTTAACATATCCAATGATTGGAGAAAAACTTGATTGTTTACGTCCGCTGACTATTGCTCCTGTTTCGTTATGTACTAAAATAAAAAATACACTTTCATTGCCGGACAATGCCTATTACCGATGTACAGATTCTTTATCTCTCCTCTGTATTCCGGTTGAAGTAATTGAAAACGAGTTACCTTTATCTGTGTCAGAACTACTTGTTCCACGAAATGAAACAACTCAATACCAAGCAATTGTTTCAGGATATGGTGATTATGCGTTACCCGGCGGAGGAATTATACGAACACGCAGACGATTTAATCAATTACTGGACAAAAAAATACTCCCACAATTAGATGAAGAGAATACATTGTTTTTACTTATACCTGAACAATATTGCAGATTAATGAACATTGACACTGACAATATGTTGGTTCTTCCTTTAGCAAAGGAAACGGCTAGAAAAATTGAAAGTATGCTTGATCAATGTTTTAATGATTTGACTGATATTTGTGATATTAAATTGAGAATTTGGACCGCCTATGAAAATATGTTACTCAAAAATGATGTTCATGTAACGTACTTTGATCTCCTAACAGAATTATATTTTGATTAATTTGCAACAAAACATATTGTCATTACTGCAATTGTCCAATAAATTAGAAAAGGCTTAAAATTTCTCGTATGATAATGGATTGATGCACTTGTCCACAAACTTTGAAATGGTTTAAAATTACCGGTACGAGAATAGAATTGAGGGAGCAATTTTATAGGAAATGCAACAAGAAATGAAACGAATTACCGTTTTTGCAATATTCAAAAACTGCTGAAATTGTTCAAAAATTGTATTTTGTGTATACTGTAACTCTTGATTCTTATTTGTGTGTTTGTTTGCATCTTTAATCGTGAGAGTATCGTTATTACCCATCAAATTTATACTCGTTTGAGTGTTGCCAATCGGATTTGTGAAGAACATTACCGGCATCGACTCCTGTGATCTTAATCTCAACACCTACAGCGGTATCATTGGGACTATAAATCTCCGTGAGTTGTTGCGAGGTGATTTTTTCCGGCACAGTAACATCTGATTGTTGTGCGAAAATGCAGAACGTAACTGTCTATTTTTATTAACCACAGAATACACAGAAAAAATAATCCGCAGATGACGCAGATTTTCACAGATACGGATTTTCAGTAATATTTCAGCGGAATTTGCCCAGACGTAACGTATGGTAATCGGTTTCCGCCAACCTTATTTTTCCGAACAAAACAACCTTAGTAGCCCAAAATTCCAAACCAATCAACCTTATTACCTTATTTTTTTGTTCTAAGTCCGAAAGGCGAGATGTGCATAACCTAGGTGAAACGACGCGGAACCTACAGATCGAAAGACAAAAGGTAGGCAATCACTCGCCAAACGATTTTTCATACACGGCTTTCACCTATGTTTGCGTCGGTGTTAGCCGACTTTGAATCATATTCGTATTGGTCGGCATTGCCGATACGACAATAGATGATAATCTTTTGGAAAGTACAACCAATAAATGAACAACAAAATTAGTGATATATTGTTCAAATTCGGATACTGTGTTATATTGAGTTTCATGACTGTCCCTTTTCATAGACCATTTTCGGGAAAGGACAGTAATTAACGTTTGTAAGTAATTACTGAATAAACCATTTTTTACACGGTGATTAATGAAACTGATTTCATGGAATGTAAACGGCTTACGGGCTTGTTTAGGTAAAGGTTTTTTGGATGTTATCAAACGGTTGAACCCGGAGATTGTTTGTCTTCAGGAAACAAAAATGCAAAAAGGACAGGCTGAAATTGACCTCTCCGGTTATTGCCAGTTCTGGAACAGCGCAACAAAAAAAGGATATTCGGGAACCGCCGTTTTTTCCCGCTTGAAACCGTTGAAAGAAAGTTACGGTATCGGTATTCCGAAACACGATCAGGAAGGACGTGTGATTACACTGGAAATGGAGAAATTTATACTGGTCAATGTTTACACGCCCAATGCCCGCCAAGAACTTGTGCGTCTGGATTACCGAATGGAATGGGAAGATGATTTTCGTACTTATTTGAAAAAACTCGATAAAATTAAACCGATCATTGTTTGCGGTGATTTTAATGTTGCGCATCGGGAGATCGACTTGCGGCATCCCGAAACCAATCACAACAACCCCGGATTTACCGATCAGGAACGCGGTAAAATGACGGAATTGCTGAATATCGGATTGGCGGATACATTCCGAACACGCTATCCCGATCTCGAAGGGGCTTATACGTGGTGGAGCTTCCGAAGCAACGCCCGTGCAAAAAACACCGGCTGGCGTATTGACTACTTTCTAATTTCCCAACAACTCTTGCCCGGCATGAATGATGCTCTTATTTATCCTGAAATATTAGGCAGTGATCATTGCCCAATCGGATTGGAATTAGTTGATAGTTCAAAACCGAAAAAGTTAAAACAGAATAAACATACAGAGTCAAAATAATGTGTAACTGTCTATTTTTATTAACCACAAAATACACAGAAAATACGGAAATGAGTAAATCGATAAGATCACAAGTTTATTTTTTGAGGATACAAAATGAATACAATAACAAAAAAATATTTTTGTATCTTATTCCCTATAAATAAACTAATATTGAAATTGTACGTCAATATTATTACTATTACAAATTCCGTGTATTTCGTGTATTCAGCGGTTAATAAATAGATAATTACTTCAAAGTTTGTTGCCGTCAATACGAATTGTTATAAATAATCCTCAGTTTCCCGAAACATTATCCCGAATAACAATATTCGGTTTTTCTCCGGCTTTGTTTTCGATTCGTTCTTCCCCATGAATCAAATTTCCCGTAACAATCGCCCTTTTGACGTTTTCACCAAGAAATATCTGCGGCATTTTGTCCTGAAATTCACAACCGCGAAGAATCAGATTGCCGCTAAGAACTTGAATTGCCGATGTTTCAATTCGTTCTTTTTCGTTCGGTTTTCCCTCATCCTTGTCCTTGAACCCCCATTGTACAAACGTACAGTCCGAAAAACCAACCGTTCCCAACCCTTCCGCAAGAGCAATCTGACGGCATGGTCCCCAAAAAGCACAATTGGAAAACCGGACAACGCCGCGGTTTTTGTTACCAACACGAATCATCGTCGGCTCCGGTCAGTGAAACGAAACAAATTCACCGTTAGTAATGAGCAATCCCCTTGGAGCAGATTGATCAACAACAACCGCCGTGTAACAATCGTCCGCTCCAATTCCCAGAAAATTACCGTTGCAAACACCGTTTTTCGTTTCGATGAAACGATAACCGATGTTGTAACCGAAGCAAAAAGTATTGTGAACATATTGCCAATCGGAACGCCCAAAAACAAACGCTTCGCCGTTTTCCATTTGCCAACGAAACAGTTTTGGTTTCATACTCCACCACGGATTAAAATGAACGTTTTCGATTCGCCCAATATCGTAGATCGAATCAACATAAATCCCCAAACGTAACGGTTGTCCGCTGATATTCCGAATCAGATGCCGTTCATTTTTTGTTGCGTCAATCGCCTGATAAGGATTCAAAAGTTCACAATCAAGAACCGCCGGATTTTTACCGCGCATTGCAATCGTCCAAGGATATTCAACCGGTACATCATCTTCCTTTTGATCAGGATAATAGATACAAATACCTTTGAGTGTACTATTGGTGTTGAGTGTTAAAAACGGAGGATCGTTGATTTGTCCTTGTCCGCCGGTTACGAGAAATGTTGTACCGTCGTCGGTCGGTTTGACTTGTCCTTTGTTTCGAATACCCGTATGAGACGGAACCGATTCCCATACGCCTTTAAGTGTTACACCGTTTGGCATTTGCAGCGAACCTTCGAAACGGTAATTGCCGCGCGGAACGGAAACAACTTGCGAATCAGAACTTGCCGCCGCATCCAATGCTTTTTGAAACGCGGCAGTGTCATCGGTTTTACCATCGCCAACCGCTCCAAATTCCCTAACATTCAAGGAAGATTGAGCTGAAACAGAAATTGCCGTAAAAATGAGAGCAACAGCAACAAAGGAAATTAAAAATTTTTTCATCGTATTCGCAACAAAAGCAGGAATATGTAAAAACACGGGAAACACAAACAAAACCGTATCAACGAGTGTTGGTACGGTTTGTTGTTTCGGTGTGAACGGTTACAATTTACGCTCCCATTGAGGCAAATTCATCCTCGAATAGGAGTTTATTCGCATCAAGAATAATTTTCACGTCATCGCCGACTTTACCGAGACCGCGAATATATTGAGCGCATTGTCCCGTACCGCTTTTGGGCGGCGGCGAAACGTTTATCTCTTCAATGGAACGGACTTCATTGACCGTATCCACCACCAAACCAACCTGAACCTGACCATTGCGAAGGTTAATAACAACAATACACGTCCGTTCATCATAATCACGCCCTGCCATATTAAAGCGGAGGCGCATATCAATCACCGGAATTACCTGACCGCGAAGATTCACCACACCCTTCACATAATGCGGCATGTCGGGAACTTCCGTTACTTTTTGAATACCAACGATTTCCGTAACATGCCTGATTTCAAGACAATAATCCTCGTCGCCAAGACGGAATGAAAGATACATGTCTTTCAAAGTATCTTCCGTATCTTCGGAAAAAGAACCGTCACGCCCTGAATTTGTCAGGTCTTCATTTTGCTGGTCTGTTTTTGTTAATGTTTGCGACATTTTAGTAATTTTAATTAATGGTTAATTGTTAATTTGGTTAAACAGTTAAAAAATCGAATTGTTTTCAACGGTTTTTAATTTTTGACCGCCGAAATTGCCGAGATACACAATATTAGTTTGAATTGCCGTTTCACGTTTTATTTACGCACGGAAAACCGTTTTCAATCCGTCCCAATATAATATTCAATATAATACACCTTCATTGTGACGAAAAAGTATTGTTTTGGCAAGGGTTAAATCGGTTTGAGTGGTAATTTTTATGTTGGATCGATCCGCAGGAACTACCGAAACAGTATAGCCGGTACTTTCAACAAGTTGTGCGTCGTCCGTTGCATCGGTATTTCCTTGACATTCATAAGCATTAAGGAGAATATCCCGCCGAAAAACCTGAGGTGTTTGTGCTTCCCAAAGATTTTCCCGATTTACCGTCTCAACAATTCGCCCATTGCAAATCCGTTTAACCGTCCCGACAATCGGAGTGGCGAGCAATGCCGCCCCGTCAATCCGCGCCTGTTGAAAAACCGCATCAATCTCCTTTTTTGAAACACAAGGTCTCGCCGCATCGTGAACCGCAATAAAATCAACATCCCGCCGAACCGCCGCCAAACCTTTCCGAACAGAATCCGCACGCTCTTTCCCCCCCCCAACAACCAAAAGAAACATCCGATCTATCTCATTCGCATAAAACCGGAAAAACCACGTTAAATCGTCCGGCGAAATAACAATTATCAGTTGCGCAACATCTTTCCGTTCATAAAATTTTTCGGCGCTGTGCAGCCAAACAGGTTTTCGGTTAAGCATCGCAAATGCTTTTTTAACCGTTGGTTTATCCGAATCCGTTTTAATAAATCGCCGGCTTTTTCCCGCAGCAACAATAATTACCGAAAAAAATACCGGCTCTTGTTTATTATTTGTATTCATTGCCGTTGTTAATCTGATTTACTGCCGGAAACAACCGGCATAAGTTTTAATTACCGTATAAATAACACAAAAATTTGTGACAATTTCCTGTTGTAATACTCGATTAACAAACAAATTTTATTATTTTGGTTTCATTCATTATGAAACAATTCTCATAATCTCGGACAATAAATAAGCCGGATTATTTCGGTTTATTTCAGCCGCCGAAATGTTACGGGAACTTCTAAAACCTTGCTTCTTACAAATTCCGTACTTAAACAAGCAAGAATTTATAAACACATTTCGGATCAACGGTCAAGTTTTTAGAAGTTTCCTGCGGTCATTATGTTTAAACTAATTCACGTTGCGGCATTCGTGAGCCGATTAAACTTCCGATTTTTTTATAATCCAGCACTTCCAGAGCCAACGCCTCATGAAGTTCCAAAATTGTATCCCAATCCGCTTCGGTATCGAATGTAAAACGAACCTTGTTTTGTTGATCCAAACCGGCGGGAACGGGCAGCAGTTCGACAACATATTTTTTCTGGTTGTCGAGAAAAAACGTACCCGGAAGTTGGCGGTGAATCTGATCATCGATTCTTGTTGCGACTTTTCGGATGGTTTGGGAACGGTACCATTCGGGAAACAAACCGTAAGGTCTGCCGGCGGAGAAAACTTCATTTGTAAACTGATAGGCGGCATAATCGCAGTTTGATTCCAGTTCGGCGGTGCGAACCAGTTGATCGACAAGTGTCGGATCAATAAAGGGCCAATCCGCTCCGATAAACACGCAAGCATCCGCCGGAAAATTTTCGAGTGTTTGCCGGAGCAAGGAAAGAGTATCCTTTGCCGCAGACGAAAAGACCGGAACATCAATTGGGGTTAATTGACGCACCGTTTCACCGTTGGCACCTTCTTCGGCTAAGACAACAACTCCGTTGAGCAGTTCGCAATCCGTCATTTGGCGGACAACCCATTCCAACACGGATTTTCCTTCGAGACGTCTTGCGACATGGCGGCGTTGTTTTTCTGTCAGCAGGGTACCCTTGACAATTCCAATTGTTTTTAACATAACACATTCCTTTCCATGTTTGATCCCTTAAATGGGGGAAAACTAATAAAATATATCCATAAACGGATTTTGCCGATTGGAGTACTTGTTTTCTATTATACAACGAATTGACAACGAATCAAACCTTAATCCTAATAAATAAATAATTCATAAAAATTTTTTCAGTTTTTTTGGAAAAGTCCGACCATTATACCCCGCAAAATGGAGCAAGACAAGTAATAGACCTTTTCCCTTACCTGCTCAAACATTGAAAACATGGCAAAAACGTCGTATTCTGTAATTATTAAGCCGATTGTTTTTTTGTGAGTTAGCGAATAAATACAATATAGATACAATAAGGATCGTTGGCGTCATTAGCGGAAATATTGGGAATTTGCGGATGAAATTACGTAATTCTTTTTTGGAGGCTTAGGTAATGATTTCAGTTACTTCATCGCTCCAGGGACCGGGTTGTATTCGCGGGTTGACCCATGCGGCTTGCATGGTAATACGTTTTCCAACTTCTTTTTCGGTAAAAACAAATAGGTAGTGGAGTTTTGTTGAGATAACGGTTTTCCATTCGGTTTCACCTTCAAACTTATACCGCAGCATGAACCCTTTGTATTTTTCATCGGTGAGGGATTGGGTGGGGTGGGCATGTTGGAGGGAGGAGACGTAGGTGTCGATTTCGTAGTGATGCAAGACCCTTGCCGACAAAACGGGGCTTGTGGTTGGAACGGGTTTGGGGTGGGGGGCGGCTCGGTGACGCGGACGCAATCCCATTTCCAGAATACTTTGATCAGGAATCCGGGCATTGCCTTCGAGCAAGTTGATGTACAATTTCAGAAATTGTTTCAGTGCAGCAAAGGCGGCATTTTTTTCAGCGACCGATTCACGATTCCGTTTGGAGAGGTCGGAATTTTTCTTAAATTTTTCATTTGCATTTTCAAGCAGATTCTCAAATTGTTCCAAGAGAACTGCATCCAACAACCATGTTGCGGCATTTTCCAGACAATGCCTGTGAATTGTTCTTGCCCATGCAAAAAATTCGCCGTCTCTCCGCGGCACGTAACCTCTATTAACTGCCATAATCACGATCTTCCTTTAAAATGGAATTTATTTGATTGTGGAACAGTTGTCCGGCTACATTGCCTCGATAACAACAAATCCACAAAAAACATCAATTTCGGAAATTATGACCGATTTCTGACGTCTGTCAAGAAGAACAACGAAAATTTGATCGAATTGTATCATTTTACAGCAGTTTTAGGCGAATTTGTATCTTTTTTGAACATTCTGAGGGGAAAGATGCGGAAATTGGTATTTACCAATAAGTGATTGGCAATTACCAATTGGTCGTTGGTATTTACCAATAAGTGATTGGTAAATACCAATTGGTCGTTGGTATTTACCAATTGGTCATTGGTATTTACCAATTGGTCGTTGGTATTTACCAATTAGCTGTTGGTATTTACCAATTGGTCGTTGGTATTTACCAATTAATCATTGGTATTTACCAATTAGTCATTGGTATTTACCAATTAATCATTGGTATTTACCAATTAGCCATTGATATTTACCAATTGGTTATTGAAATTTGCCAATTAGCAATTGGAATTCTCCAATCGGTCATTGAAATTTGCCAATTGGCAATTGATTTTCTCCAATCGGTCACTGGAATTTGCCAATTGACGATTGGATACTATTTCTACTTGAATGAGAGTATCTATTTGGTCGGGCAGGCAACCGTTTGTCCATTTTACGATTAACATTTCATAAGGTAGGCAACCGTTCGCCCATTTTGCGATTAACATTTCATAAGGTAGGCAACCGTTCGCCGAACGGTTGTGTCGGCGATAGCCGACAACGAATTTATGTCATATTGGATATCGGGATTGGCGGTTTTTGTGCGTAAACAAAAATGTGCCGGTTAGCGCCGGCGCAATCGCTCGGCGAGCGATTGCCTACCTTGTGATTGCCAAATTTTTAGGTTATTTTTATTTTTGATTAGAAATCTTTAAGAAAAAATTCCGCTGTATAGACGCTGTATAGATGCTGTATAGATATGGACACAAAAAGATACTTTGAACGGTAAGAAATTAACTCTTTTTTTAATAGAAACATCTAAAAAAATTAGTTTTGTTGTTAAAAATAAGTGGTAATTTCCTGCCGTTCAAAGTAGAGTTTGGTGTTGCCCAATGGAGGGCGGTTTTTTCTGAAATTTCGGATTAACTCTTCAAATTAGTTCTCCGCCAGCCATTTTTTAAATG
>JAITQV010000416.1 GCA_031288765.1 Planctomycetaceae bacterium | reverse complement strand
CTTTAACTGTTCCTGTTACAGAGTAGAACTCATGAAATAAGGCAATGTCATGCCGAATCCGTATTCGATACTGTTTTTCATTTAACGTAATCTGCCGCATTGACTTTCTATCAGGTGCGACTGTCCAAATGCGGATTGACTTTACTCCTTCGGTTTCAAAGGTAAATTCACATTCACCGATTTCGTTGGTTGTTGTCTCTAATGGTGTTCGCGACGGATCAAAGAAAAGCAGAACTTTTGCTCCGACAATGATCTTTTGTTCTGTAACAGATGGATTAGGTCGATTTTTCTGAGTTCGAACTTTTCCATAAACAGTTAACTCTTCGGCAATAACAGAAGTTGCCGTCCAAAGAAACAACACAATAAAAATTACTCTTTTAATGTTCAACATAATAAAAATTCTTTCTGTTGAAATTTAGGTATTGTCCAAAATAAATATTCAAAAACTAATATTGTTTAAAATTGACGGCTTTGAACAATTTCACTAGGAAACGTATTATAACAACCATCGGATAAAATACAACAGCATTCAAATTTTTATACTGTTTGCGAAATGTTGTTATACTTTACAAGGGCAACAAACAGGTATTTCCCTGAGATTCGATTTATGTTGTACAATATATTTAAAAATGGTTTGATTTATTATAACGGTTTATGTATGAGTTATTTAATTTTTGTTTTGTTTTTTTGTTCGGAAGGATTTTCTTTGCGTTCGTGTTTCATTCCTTTGGTTGCTTCAAGACCGCGGCGTTCATTTTCCTCCATTTCCTGAAGTGTAACTTTCGTATCAAGCGAATGCCGTTTGATTTTTGTACTCAATTCTTCCTGATCGGCGTTTTTGACTTTTTTAAGTACGAAATCATCATAATCAACCGAACCGGCAGTATAATAACCGAAAATCATCACACGCCCGAATTTCGGTGAATATTTTGTGTGACGCGGTGTAAATTCCTGAGAATGTTGAATCCATTCATTCGGATGATCCTGGCTCCAATGGTTTTGCTGACTTCGATACACTTCGCGCGTTTGTTGACCGAGTTTGTCGGTAAATCCTTCTTTTAACGCATCGGCGGTCGGTTTGAACTTTGTGTCAATCGTGTCGTAACACTTAATAAACACAATCGCTTTGACGTCTTTTGATTTTCTAATACGATAATCAATTCTGTACATTGCCGCATCTTCAATCGGAAACGGTTTACTGTAATACATCAACCCAAAACCTTCCGCAATTTCGGTATCAAATTCTGTGTGCAGAAAATGATTTTCCGGTTGATTGGGGTCTTTCACACGTTTGACGAGACGCCCTATCGGTTCACGGTGTTGGGCGCAACGATTTTCCCAACCGACAGGAATATTATTGGAAACTTTTTCAAAATCACCGCCTTCCATCAGGTTTGGATTCTTTGCCCAATTCGTTTCCATCTCAGCTTTTTCGGCAGCAGTTCGCGCTTGTTTATTGTAAAGTTTTTCAATAGCCGCCCGCACATAAATTCCCGTAACTTCAGCAACCGCCTCTGTCCGTACTTGATTGACTTCGTAAATGATTTTCGGCGGATCAACCGAAAAATCAGCCACTTTAAGCCAAAAATCGTAAATCTCCATCACATCCTTATCAACACGTTCAATCTTGCCCCAGATTCCGATATCGGCATTGAATATTTTTGTGACATACTCTTTCATTTTCTCAAGCGGAGTATCGGGATTGGGTTTAATTTTGTACGTTTCACAAATATTCCGTACATCAATCATTGATTCGGGAATAATGAAACCTTTTTCGCGGTTTAATTTCATCCAAAACATATTGCCCATAATTCCGCCGTAATCGGTCGGCAATTCCGCATCCCAAAGCGATTCAAAATCAAACATCACAACACGTTTTTGTTCCGCATACTTTTCTTTTTCGTCCTTGACCTTAACCTGAATATCACCGCGTGCCTCGTCTCCGTCTTCTGTTTCGGTAATCACGTCGTTGCCGATAATATCAAGATCGGAATTAGGTTGGGTTCGTTGAATATCGGAAAGTGTCAGAGATTGCAGAGCGGGAATTTTCGGAGCGGAGGTTTGCGGAGTTTGGTGTTCACGCGGTTTTTGTGTACCGATTTCTTCGGGTTCCGGCAATGTGCCTTTAATATTACTCAAATCTTCTCCGTTATTTTTGACGAATTTTTGATCTTCGGCGGAAAGTTTTTCAAACGGGATTGTTTTACCGGTTCCTTCCGGCGTCATAATACAAACGTCACCGTCCGACAATGAGATAAATTCCCCTTTGGCAAGAACCTTTCCCGAAACATCTTTCCATTCCCGTTGTGCCGAATCAGCGGCATACGTAAACCCGTAAAACAGTAATAGAAATAACGGCAACAACAATCGAAGCATTGTGAAATTCTCCGTAAATTAAAATTCAATGAGTATGACTGTAACCATTAACGCCCAACCCCATAAGATAGGTATTTTCAACAATATCGACGTAAATATATCGTATCCGAAAGCAAAGTCAATAATGGTTTAACTTTCGATTTTTTTTTAATCATAAAGCGAACACAAAAATCTCTATGATTTTTGTGTTCTTTGTGGTTAAAATAAAAAAGAAAACGGGCAATTACCTATTGAGGTTTATAATGACGAATCTGAATGAGTCGATATTGTCCGTTGAGAGCAGGTCCGGCGATATGTTGAATACCGTTGGTTGATGAAACAGAAATAGTTCGAGCCTGATGAGTATGACCGGCAAAAACACCAAGTAATTTGGGTGTTGCCCAAACTTCTCGAACAAATTGTTTGGTTGTATCACTACAACCTTCTTTCGGCCAAGGCAGACGGCGTTCGATTTTGTAGTAAGGGTCTGTCTTTTCGTTCCAATCGGGATGACCGCAACTGAAAATATCAAGCGAAAACATATAAAGCGGAATATGCATCAATAATACAATTGGTTCCGGTTGAGAACGTTGCGTTTTATAAAATTCAAGTTGATGTTCATCAATTTGATATGTTGAATTATCGATACAAACAATGTTGATTCCTTTGACTTGTATCGAGGAACACATTGGATTTGCTCCTTGGTAGAGCGGTTTAAGACGTTTTTCGATCCACTTTTTACGTAGTTCTTCTTCGGTTCCTTCCATTCCTTCGTAATGCCAATCGTGGTTTCCGGCGGTGTACAAAAAGGGTATTCCTGATTGTTTGAGTCGATCCGAAACGGTTTTGACGGCTGTTGCGGAAGGATAATTGATAATATCGCCGGTCAGAGCAATAAAATCAACTTTTTTCTCTTTTGCTTTTTCCAGCAGTTTATCAAAAAAATCAAGCCGATTTTTTGTCACACTACCGCCGCCCATCCGTTTGCTGTAAGGGAGATATTCCGTATCGGATTCATCATCGCAACTGATATGAGAATCGGAAATTTGTAAAAAGGACACGGATTCTTTTAAGTCGGGTACAAAAATTATCGTTTCCGTATCATTTGAATTGTTGATACAGTTCCATGTTTTTTTTGTTTCCGCATTTGCATACGCAGGAAAGGAAGCTGCCATTGTTGACAACCCTATAACACTCCATTTGAAAAATTCTCGCCGTTTCATGTTTTAGTTAATTGTTGATTGATGGTTATTGTTGTAAAGAACAGTTTGGAAATATAAAGTCGAAAATAATATTGACATGCAATGTTCCGGTTTTTTATTCGACCCGTTCGAGAATCGTAAAATAAACAAAACAGGAATCAGACAATCGAAAAATTACAAAAATCCAAAGTCCTGTTCTGTTTATTTTACATAATTTTCAGTTTCCGAACAAGTCCATTATTTCATTATGGTACGGAGATTGATTCACCGCCTGCACGAGTCATCACGGCATCATAGACGGACATGGACATTGTTTGTATTAAAAAACGGCATGAACCATCAGCCAAACCGACCTGAATACCGCCGGGATGATCACTTTCCGCTGTTCGTGTTACTCTACCGGTTGATGCCCCCCAAGCCTTTTGTCGCGGCGGATTGACGGGAAGTTCCATATCAATATAGGTCTGGATTTGACCTTGAGCCGTATCATTGACTAAAAAGAACGGATTCATACAGGTATCATCAAGTAATGTTGGTGAAGCGGTTGTTCCGGCAATCGTTTTTGTTGCGGCAACCCGTTCGAGAATCATCAATGTATTACTGGTTCCATCCGCAATAGCGGCAAGATCGAAATTGCTGCCTTTATGAAAAAGACCGTTGAGTTTACCTGCGGTTCGGCGTTCTGCAAAATCGAGAGTTCCGGTGTGATTTGGAAGACGTGCATTGGCATTGACCGAATAATCTTTGTAAGTTCCTTTTTCAACAATCTTCTGACCGGACGGACAAACTAAAAACGAAGGTGCTGATCTTGATACTTCAAGATTTTCGGTTGTTGTACCGTTAGGTCCAATGATTTTAACAGGAGTATAAGCACCTTTTGAAAAATTTATTTTTTCGTAAACTGCTTGTGCTTCGGCATAAGGTAGGATAAAAACTGACCAACCGAACATCCCCTCAGCCGCTGTAACACCACTCGGAAGTTGGGTATTTGCAGTTGCCGCATCGTGTGCATTATCAACTTGCGGTTGATTGGCGCGGCTGTAAACTTGTAAATTTCCGGGCGGTAAAGTGAGAATAGTATCGTGGTAATTGTGCATTGCGATACTGAGTTGCTTCACATTATTGGAACATGCCATCCGTCTTGCCGCCTCACGCGATTCACGGCTACCGATAATGTGCTATGATTAGCGGTGGTTGAAAAGTGGCGTATGTAAAAATCTTAGTACAAAATTTGTACACAAATACAGAAAAAACCGCTGTCATTTCCCTCTCTTTCCATTTTTCAACCGGGGAGGTGG
>JAITQV010000387.1 GCA_031288765.1 Planctomycetaceae bacterium | reverse complement strand
AAAACGAAAATATTTTGTGGATGATCTTGCGCATAGCAAATCTCCCGATTAAAGTTAGAAGGGTGGAAAAATTTAGAATCTACAAATTTACGAAAATCAATTGTAACCGATCCGAAATTCCCGTCAAGTACCCCTGCCCCTATACATAATATCAACCGGAACATCTTATCGATACAAAATACAATATATCGAAACTATAACAACCCGCCAAATCGTAAAATCAACAGAAACTAATTAAAACAAAAACTAAATTACCTTCTCAACATAAACGCAATACCACTTTGCGATATTAAGCGACTCCTAATCCGCGCACCCCAATAACCAAAAAACTCAAAATTAAAATAACAACTGCAATAAAAGAAAAAACTGATTTTTTTCCAAAATGACAATCTCTATGAATATTAAGCAAAAGCAAAGGATGGCATGCCACAGTTAAGTACAATAATAGTATTTAAATAAAGCATATCGACAGCGGCTACCGTTACAGCAGCAGCAAGACCTACATCTGGTAATGTTTTTTGCAATTGTTCCTTCCATATTTCATAGTCATACATTTCTCGCTGATTATCTATGAGATGTTGTTTTCGGGGATTTAAGGGATTTTGCCGGGGGTAGGCAGTGCAATATTCTGTCACAATCTTGTTCTCATGGCGGCAAGACCTAAGAAGGTCAAAACAAAATAATCGAAACAACGAAAATTTGCTCCAACAATCACTACACTGCGATGAAGGTACGCTTTCAGCGTACCAAAAAAATCTTAAAAACTGTTTTTTTGACAAAAATTACAAATATCTGCCCGTGCTCACGACAATTATTAACGTAATTAAAAATAAATCTTCCGTTCTTCTCCTCTTTTTCAACAGATACTAATTAAAAGGAATCGTGATGAGGTTGGTTTGGTTGGGAACTTTTTGCTACTGAAGTTGTTTCGTTCGGAAAATAAGGTTAGGTTGAAACATTCCACTGAATAAATACAAAATAAACTTGTGATCTTAGCAATTTACTGATTTCCGTGTTGCTCCGTATATTCTGCGGTTAATAAAAAGAGAGGGACGGTTGCAATAGTTATTGGGTTATCGTCGACCGCCTTCGTATTCGTCGAGAAACGCATCAAGCCAACAGTGCATCAAATCACCATGGCAAACTTCCGCCGTTCCATAAGTTTCCGCCGGAACATAAAAATTCAAATCACCGAGTTTCCGGCTTTTGTTGTCCGGTTTCATCGCCGAAAGAGTTACAATATAACCGCCTTTTTTCCGGCACGTCTCAATCGCTTTGACAATATTCGGAGAATTACCGCTGCTGCTTGTTGTAATCAGCATGTCGTTGGCGGTGAAATGCCGGTCTAATTTGAAACCGAACAAGTCTTCCGAAGAAACATCGTTACAAATTGCTGTTAAATAAGATGTTTCGCTGCAGGAACCGGTTTTAAATCGTCCTGCTTTCATGGCGTCCAATGCCATGTGTTCGGAGATTGTGGCGCTGGCTCCGTTGCCGATAAACCATAAAATGCCGTTTTTGTCGTCACGGGTTATTTTGGACTGACGAACCCATTCCGTAATTCCGGCATCCTGGTCAATCTCTTTGCCGTTTTGCAGCGTTACAACCGTCGCATTGAGTTTTTCCGCTATGTAATTAGTGTAATCTTGAAAATAGTTTTTTTTCATTGGTTTTGTGTTGAGTTGAATGCAAGTTAAACCGGTTGAACGGATAACATCTTAAAATCGCCGTAACAATCCAACCGCCGAGTTTAAAATTCATTTGAGATTAAAACATAGCAAAAATTTAGGCTCATTCAAGACCTCCGGTAAATTTTATAGGTAATTTTGAACCCAATTCTTATATTGTTATCCATTGTTTTTTATTGTTTTTTGCTATTGACTGATTGATCACGTATTGTTAGGATTCGCGCAGGAATTTGGTTTAATTATTGTATCAACATCAAATTTGTCAATTATGAACCCAACTCTTATATTGTTACCCATTGTTTTTTTACTATTGACTGATTGATCACGTATTGTTTAGGATTCGCGCAGGAGTTTGATTTAATGACTATATCAACAAATATTAAAGCAATGCAACGTTCAAATTCGAAGGTATTATCACGGTATTGGTTGTTTTGGTCTTTTCTTATTACGGTTAGCGGTGCGTTGGTATTAACGTTTGCTCAGCAATTTCTCCTTCAATATTTCGAACAACGGTCAATTATTACGGATTTTATATTTCGTTTCTTCCTGAATTTTTCTTCGTTGGGATTGGCGGTCTTGCTTTTCCCTAAGTACCTTTTGGCGGTTTGGTTTTTTCTTGTTGCATTGTATCAAACAGGAATCCTTTTTTATTTTTCTTATTTTTGCGAACCGCCTTCATTGGCGGTACTAACCAATAATTCCGACGAAGGACTGGAAGTTCTCGGAGCGATTTTTGATATTTTTCCTTATAAAATGCTCTGTTTTTTCTTACTGTTTGCCGGTTTACAACTTTATATGCTTTGGCGGCGTCAGCGTTTTTCATTTCCTTTGTCAAAGCGATTATTGTATTTTCTTGTATTTTTGGTGATTTTTGCCGGTCTGATGGGCTAATGCTGCTGTATTATTTGTAGTATTATTGTAAATTCTTTTATATCAAGGAGTTATATTGTTATTTTGACTTTTGATTTTTTCTTATACTTTTTTTATAACTGTCTATTTAAATCTG
>JAITQV010000370.1 GCA_031288765.1 Planctomycetaceae bacterium | reverse complement strand
AATATTCTGATGAGTTTTTTGTTGCGGATTTATGATCCTGTTCTTGATTGGTCGCTTCGTCATACCAAAACCGTTTTAACCGGAGCGTCGGTATTACTTATTGTTGCGCTGGTTCTTGCGTTCGGTTTACCGCAACGTGTTAATAATGTACTTATTTCATTTTCCGCTCCTTATTTTCCGTTTTCGGGGGTTCAGGGTTTCGGTTCGGAATTTATGCCGACATTGGAAGAGGGAAGTTTGCTTTTTATGCCGGTTTTGTTGCCGGCGACTTCGCTGACGGAAGTGAAACGGATTATGGCGTGGCAAGACAACATGATGAGCGAATATCCTGAAGTTGTAACAGCAGCCGGAAAACTTGGACGCGCCGACACCGCAACCGATCCGGCACCGGTTGAAATGATTGAAACAACCATCACACTTAAACCTCCGTCTCAATGGCGACCCGGAATTACAAAACAAAAAATTATTGCCGATTTAAGTGAACTTCTAACTCAGGTGCCGGGTTACACGCCGGGATTTTTGCAACCGATTGAAAACAGGATTCTGATGACCAGTACCGGTATTCGCGCTCAGGTGGGAGTTAAGATATTCGGTAACGATTTATCTTCTTTGCAAAAAAAAGCGTTTGAGGTGGAACGGCTTATCACCGGTATTTCCGGCGCAACCGGTGTGGCGCCTTCGCGTGATCAGGGAAAACCGTATCTTGAAATCACAGTTAACCGTAACGCTATGGGACGTTACGGACTTCACGCTGCGGATATTCTGCAATATGTGGAAACCGGTCTGGGCGGTACGAATGTTACAACAACGATTAAAGGGCGTGAGCGGTGGTCAATTCAGGTGCGTCTTGACCGCACGGATCGGGATGATATTGAGAAAATCGGCGAACTGCTGATTCCGACACCAAGCGGTTTGATGGTTCCATTGATACAAGTTGCGGAAATAAAGCGTGTGATTGGTCCCAATGAAATATCAAGCGAAAACGGCAGGCTTCGGGTTTATGTTCAGGCGAATGTAACGGATAGGGATTTGGGCGGTTTTGTTGAGGAAATCAAATCGCGTATCGAAAAGGAGATTCATCTTGAATCCGGTCAGACAATTGAATACAGCGGGCAGTACGAAAATCAACTTCATGCCCGCCGGACATTGATGATTGTGTTTCCGACGGTAATTCTTGTAATATTCCTTTTGCTTGTTATGACGTTTCGGTCAACCGGTGAAGCGGCTCATGTTTTGTTGGCGGTACCGTTTGCGTTGACGGGCGGCGTGATTTTGCAGGCGATGATGGGATTCAATTTTAGTGTTGCGGTTTGGGTGGGGTACATTGCTCTTTTTGGTACGGCAATTCAGACCGGAATTATCATGGTGGTTTATCTGGAAGAATCAGTACAAAAAGCCCGCGAAACAAAAGGAACATTGCTTACTTACAAAGAATTTATTGACGCCGTTAAAACCGGAGCAAGATTGCGGTTACGCCCCAAAGTGATGACCGTGGCTACAACAATTGCGTCGTTGTTACCGATTTTCTGGAGTACGCGGACAGGTGTTGAAATTATGCAGCCGTTGGCAACTCCGGTTGTCGGCGGAATGATTTCCAGCCTGCTGCATATTCTAATCGTAACACCGGTTTTGTTTGTATTGTTACACCGTAAAGAATTTACCGCCGGTAAACTTATTACGGAAAGTCCGTAACAGTTTGTAATACGGCAACGCTTTGAAAGATACGCGTCTTCGCTTCATTGTAATAATATTGTTAATGTTTATGCCTTTATTCCGTTGGGAACAAATTTTCATGGAAACGTTAATCGTGAGTTATAAATTGTCTCAATAAATCACGGAATGCCTGAAAACTGGGCGATTGGTTGGAATCAATCGTCATATATTGACCGATGTTATCCGCCCACTGACATTTTTCACGTCCGATCTTTGGGTAACCGATTTCGGTTAAACGTTCCGAACCGCCGTAGAAAATCGCATCCGCCAACCATTCCCATGTTCCGCAGATGGAATCTTGTTTGTAACTTTTCAAGACAAATTCATTGGCAAACGGGTACGCACGCCGAACCGCAACCGGATCACCAAGAAGCCACGCCTCAATTTCCTCAACCGCCAACCGAACTCCGCCTGCCGGAACCGGATTAGACATAGAAAAAAGAGACGCCAACTGATTATAGAATGTTTTGAAATCATGGTAATCAAGATCAACCACTATAATTACAATAACATTTTTATACGGTAACGATTTCCTATACGCCCTCAATTGGATTGTCAACGTTTGAAGCAAAATCGTATCCCACGGTAATGTTTTCGCAAGATGTCGCGGCATTTGTGCCATTACCCGATATTTTAGTTCTTGAATATTGATAATCCGGTATTTATTGGGTTTACCTTTGGGTCCCAAGATTTTGGGGATAAGATGTTCCAATAACAATTTACCGGAAGCGTCTTCCACGAGTATTTCAAAATGCACGGTAATTCAATTCTGTTAAATGTGTTTATGTATCTATTCAGTGATTTGTCCCGACAATAGGGTTGAAAGCCCTCAATATCATAGCGTAGAGCAACGTCCTACTAAAAAGACATATACAATAAAACCCAAAGCCCCAATCGGGCATAATCATTTAAAAAAACAATGGCAGGATTCTTGGGGATTGCGTCCTTTCAGGGTTCTTGTAGTTTATTTGTATCTTATCCTCATTCGTAAGGCGTTGCCCTACACTATTATATTAAGGGCTTTCAGCTCTGTTTTCAAGTAACTGAATAGATATTGATTTTTTATTCCATATCAAATGGCATATCTTCAAAACTTCGTTTGAGTTCCGTGCGTTGAAGGTTATGAAAAATGATACTTACGAAAGTGTTGAAAAATGATCAGCATCATTTTTTGTGGAGTATCTATTCAGCGGAATGCTTTCACAAAACCTTATTGGCAACCTTATTCCCGAACAAAACAACCTTAGCATCAACATTTCCCACATCATAACAACCTTATTACCTTATTAAAAAAATAGAAAATCAGATAATAAGATTGATTTTGTGAGGAAATTTTGGATATACATTACACGGCGAGTAAGTTCTCTTTTTTGAAGAGTTGGAATTTTAGGGACATTCTTTTTTGGGCACCTCTAAAAATTCAGTTTTACAAATTTTTGCTATTGAAAAATAAGGACTTACAAATAATTTTATTGAATTTTTAGAGGTGCCCTTAAGAAAGTCAATATGCTTAAATTTGAGGTATTTTAAAACAATCTCTATTTTTTGCGGCTTCTACTTTTTGAGCAAAGGTGCATTTAAATCGGCGATAATTTTGAGAAATATTTAAAATAAAGGCA
>JAITQV010000353.1 GCA_031288765.1 Planctomycetaceae bacterium | reverse complement strand
ACGAGATTATGGTTGTGTTGGCTGTTAATCTCGCCCCGTGCGGGGCTTAGGGAAGTTTGTGAGATTCCGATCCGTAGGTTGCGCTTCGCTCCACCTACGGTTATGCACATCACACCCCTTGCGGGGTTAAGATTCCGATTGCCGTGTGAAAACAAAAATTTGTCGGCTAACGCCGACGCAATCGTTGGGTGAAAGCCCTTCGGCGAAGGGTTGCCTACCTCTTGATTGCCGAATTTTTCGGTTGTTTTTGTTTTTGATTAGGAAATCATAAGGTAGGCGGCGTTTTGTTTTAATTGCCGTCCGCCGGCAAAATTTTGATTCGGGTTTAATAATGGTCAACTTATAACAATATATCCTGTAAAATGAAAAAAATAGTAAATTCACTTTTTTTGAGCATGTTTTTGTATCCTTGCGCAGGTATGGCTGATTATGTCGATATGAACCATGAACAAGCCTATCTCTTGGACATTGACCCTAATAATAAAAGTCAGGTGGTTGATGTGATTCAATCCATATTCATACCTTATTATCAATCAAATTATTCCCCAGAAGAACTGTTACGTATGAAAAATGCGCTACAGTATTATTTGGCAACTAATAATATAGATTTCTCTCAAGAATATAACTCACAGCTTATGCCGTTTGATCACCCACAAAATGCCAAAGATTTTTTTCTGTGGATTTGGGAAACATGTTTTCCTAATGAACACTATGAATTATCAATTGATGATGAATATATTGTTATTACGCATATATGGGAAGATTATAAAAAAATACGAAAACATCCATGCTAGTCCTTAAACAAGGCGGCTTTTCGGCGAACGATTGCCTACCTATCAACTATTATTAACTATCAACTAATATGCTGCCCTTTCAGGGCGTTGGTGTTTTTTGGGGACAATTTATCCACCGCGTTGCGGCGGGCTGCTTATACCGCCCTTGCAGGGCGTAGGAAAAAAACATTCCACAAAATAATTACTTTAAAATCATATAAATCATAGTTCGGACAATTGATTCCGCTTGCGTCCTCTACTATCCACTATCCACTACCAACTATCCACTAATAATGAGCGGTAGTCATTCGGAACTTCTGGACACTATTCTTCTTTCCATGATCGAAGGGGTCGGTTCGAGAACGTATCAACAACTTATCGAACGGTTCGGGAACGTAACAGGAATACTCAACGCTTCATACCGTGATTTGAGCGGCTTTGAATTTTTAAAACAAGATACGGCTTTACGGCTGGCTTCGGCAAGACAAAATATCGATCCCAATATTATCCTTGAACTTTGCCGGCGTGATCAAATTGACATTATCACGCTTCAAGACCCGCAATACCCGGAACCGCTTCGAACTATTCATGATCCGCCGCCCATTTTGTACGTTAAAGGAACAATCCTGCCGCAAGACTCTTTTTCCATTGCCGTTATCGGAACCCGCCGAAGCTCGGCATACGGCTGCCGTCAGGCAGATCGGCTGGCAACCGCTCTTGCACACAACGGATTTACAATTATTAGCGGTTTGGCATTAGGAATTGACGGTATCGCTCACCGCGCCGCCTTAAAATCCAACTCCCGAACTCTCGCCGTGTTGGGAAGCGGTCATCGCCGAATTTATCCGCCGGAACATGAAATCCTCGCCGAACAAATTGTTCAGTCCGGCGGCGCAGTGTTGAGCGAATATCCGCCGTTACACCAATCAACAAAATGGACGTTTCCGCAACGGAACCGGATTATCAGCGGTCTGGCGCTTGGTGTTCTTGTTGCGGAATCGCCTTTGCGGAGCGGTGCCATGATTTCCGCCCGAATCGCCGGAGAGCAAAGCCGTGATATCTTTGCCGTCCCCGGTTCCATCGAATCGCCCAACTCGCAAGGTTGTCATCAATTGATTCGCGACGGGGCTTATTTGGTCGAATCGGTTGATGATATTTTGAATGTTCTCAGTCCGTTACGGCAAAAGGTTTTGCTGTTCGACAAACCGCAATTTCCCGTCCCGATTCGCCACCCAAACGAAATATCGCTGAACGAAATCGAATCAATTGTGTTACGCTCCGTCGGAATGACCGCAACTCCGTTCCCCTCCATCGTAACAACAACCGGTCTCGAAGAACAACAAGTTGCCGCCGCATTAAGTGTTTTGGAGAAAAAACGAATCATTCGGCAAATCTCGCCGGCTGTATTTGTCAAAATGTAACGGAAGACAGCCGGATTTATTCCGGTTGATAAACCATGACAATACTATTTTTTGCCGTTCTTTTGCGAATTGTTATCAATCCGCTTTCCAATGTTTTTCAGAAACGAATTTGTTCCGGCAGTTTTTGTACGGACGGGCAGAATCCCTTTTTCACCAATTTTTTAACCTATTTTATTTTATCGGTTACTATTATTCCGTTGGTATGGAGTATTTCATGGACGAATTTTCCGGCGGCGTTTTGGTGTTATTCCGTTTTAGCGGGAATATTCGGGGCATTGGGCAACGGCTTTTTAGTTAAAGCGGTTCGGAGCGGCGAACTTTCCGTACTCGGTCCCATCAACGCCTATAAACCGGTTATTGGAATTATTTTCGGTATTGTATTACTTTTTGAAATTCCCGGTTTGTTTGGAATATTGGGTGTTGCGTTGATTGTCGGCGGAAGTTATTTTGTTATTGATTCCGGTTTGCCGTCCGAACGGTTTTCGCGGAAATTACTGAAACGCCCCGATTTACGTTATCGTATTGCCGCAATGTTTCTGGCGGCAATTGAAGCGGTGTTTATCAAAAAAATCGTACTGTATTCCGATCCGAATACCGCTTTTGCCGTTTGGTGTTGGGGCGGCACAATCTTTTCGTTAATCTTTCTTCCCATTCAAACGAAACAAGAAAATATCGTCTGGAAATACGAATGGCAAAAAGCCCGTTCAAAGATATTTTTGTACATGGGATTGGTATGTTCGGTCGGCTTGATGCAATGGTCAACAAATTATGTCTTTCAGAAAATTCCGGTAGGCTATGCGTTGGCGTTGTTTCAATTATCGGTGATTTTGAGTGTGTTTTACGGTTGGTTCTTTTTCAACGAATCACAAATTATCCGTAAACTTTTCGCTTCAGCCGTTATGGTTTTAGGTTCTGTCTTAATATTGTCGGGCAATTAAAAAACAAAACAATAATCATTCCCCGCCGGTTTGCACCGATTTTCGCCGGTTTTCACCGGTTTTCAAAAAAATTATGTGATACTGATATTTTGTTTTCGAAATGCTTCGGCAAGAGAACGCGGTACGGTTGCTTCGGCTTCGATAACATGGGCGCGGTTTTCCGCTACTTTGGCTTTCATTTCCTGCTCTTGCGCCAACGCCTGCGCCCGGCGTTCTTCGGCTTTGGCACGGGCAACCCGTGTGTCCGCTTCCGCCTGATCCGCTTGAAGCCTCGCTCCAATGTTTTGACCGACATCAATGTCCGCAATATCAATCGACACAATCCGAAACGCCGTTTGCGAATCAAGCCCCCGCGCAATCACCGCTTTTGAAATACTGTCAGGATTCTCCATCACTTCAAAATGCGTGTCGGCGGAACCGATTGCCGTAATAATTCCTTCGCCGATACGGGCAATAATTGTTTCTTCTGTTGCGCCGCCAATCAGTTGTTCAAGATTGGTTCGCACGGTTACCTGAGCACGGACACAGAGTTCGACACCGTTTTTAGCAATCGCACTCAGTGTGGAACGTTCCGATTTCCGAATGTCAGGACAAACAATGACCTTAGGATTCACGCAGGTTCGCACCGCATCCAACACGTCACGCCCCGCAAGATCAATCGCCGCCGCCTGATCAAAATTAAGATCAAGCGACGCCCGATGAGCCGCAATCAACGCCCGCATCACATTCGGAACATTGCCGCCGGCAAGATAATGCGCAACAAGTCGGCGAGTCGTAATTCCCATCGGTCCCGAAACCGGTAAGCCGGATTGCTTCGCCATAATCTTCGCCTGAACAATAACCCGCGAACGGATTTTCATCAGACTCATGCTAATCAGGCTTACCATACTCACTTGGGCACGCGACATAAACGCCTGAAACCAAAGCGAACCGTAAAAGAAAAACGCAAGCCCAAGAATAATAAGAAACAATCCGCCCAAAATAATTGTTCCAAGAACAAGAACTTGCTGAAACTGCGGAAGTTGTGCAAAAAGAATAAATGTCATGGTTTTTATAAGCCAAATTCTATCGGCAATGTTAAAATGTAAAGTTAAAATGTAAAGTAAAAATGTAAATTGTAATAGGTTGTCATTACAAAACGTACATCATCAAAACATCTCAATGATGTGCAAGGTCTTGTTCAAATTCCGCCAATGTTTCACAAATTACCGCCTGTTCCAAAAGTGAATCCAATACAATAAGATCCTTGTATGAATTGACGGCTTGCGAAATTGATTGCGGCACTTTTGGGAAACGGATGTTAAGTACTTTAAAAATATCTCTGATTATGCGTTTAATTTCGCCTTTCTTTTTGTTTTTTCTTATACCATTTTTTAGACCTCGAATGTACAGCTCTTCCAATGTGGATTTAGCCATTTTTTTATCCTCCGTTTTAGTTGAGAATTATTACAACTGAAAGCAAGTTATCAAAACATCTCAACGATGTGCAAGGTCTTGTTCAAATTCCGTCAATGTTTTACAAGTTATCGCCTGTTCTAAAAGCGAATCCAAAGCAATGGGGTCCTTGTATGCTTTGACGGCACGTGAAATTAGTTGCGGCACTTTTTTGAAGCGCACATTAAGTATTTTAAGAACATCCATGGCTTCACGTCTAATTTCGCCCTTCTTTTCACCTCTCTTTTCACCTCTCTTTTCGCCTTCTCTTGAAGCTTTAATGTACAATTCTTCCAATGTGGACGTAACCATTTTTTTAGCCTCCGTTTTGTTGAAGATTTTAGAAACTGTTTTGATTGCTGTTTCTTGATCGGATTTAGTTGTTGCCAGAAAGTAACGCGTTAACGAATTTGCCCACCCGTAACATCTCGAATCATTTTTAACAGGAACAAGATGTTCAATAATACGATCAAAATTTTCCGCCAAATCACCCGACGAATATGATTGTAACATATCAAAAAGCGAAATCAATGCCGGATGTCCCTGCAATTCGCAGCGTTGAATTTTCGACAAATCAATCAGTATGACCGGAAACCACAACACATAACTATTTACACCCGGCGGCACGGCGATTAAATCTTTTACCTGTAACAGCTCATCCCACGAAGTATTACCGTGATAAAGTACAACAACCAACGGGTAAGGGAATTTTCCGTCTTCGGTGATTGCGTTTTGCGGGTTAGCCGCACATTCTTCGTAAAATTTCAGAATTTTGCGCAAACAATCAAAGGAAAATAATCGAATTTTTTTTGATTGATGTTCAAAAAACAGGAATACTTTGGAGAATGTGCCGTTTTTGAATTTTGTGGAAAAACGCAAATCGCCGATTAGTTCCCGTAAAGAATAATCTACTGTAACCGGCGATTCGCATTGCAGCACAGGAAGGTCAAGCAGCCGGACAAGCCCCGTATTGTCGTAATGCTCCAGCATACTCGCCATTAACTCATTGTCGATAAGAAAACGCCGTGTTAGTAAATCGTGCGGATGAGCAATTTCAAATTCCGCCGGTAATTTCGAAAACATCATACCCGTGAAAATCCTTATTGTTAAATTTTCGAATAGGGGAGAAAATTGGCAATGAGTTAATTGGCAATAAGTTAAACTGACATGCACTGATTTTAATACCGGTAAAATTCCGGTTTGTACGGACCTTCGATAGGCACATCGAGGTATTCGGCTTGTTTTGGGGTTAATGTTGTCAATTTTGCCCCGATCTGTTCAAGATGCAAGCGAGCGACTTCTTCATCGAGGAGTTTCGGCAAAACGTGAACGCCGATCGGATATTTTTCGGTTTCCGTCCAAAGAGCAATTTGAGCCAATGTCTGATTTGTGAACGAGTTTGACATAACGAAGGACGGATGTCCGGTTGCGCACCCCAGATTAACAAGTCTTCCTTCCGCCAGTAAGATAATCGAATTGCCGTTGGGAAAGGTATATCGGTCAACCAGCGGTTTGATTTGAACTTTTTTGATACCCGGATATTTTTCCAAACCTTCGACATCGATTTCAACATCGAAGTGTCCGATATTGCAAACGATGGCATCGTTTTTCATTTGTTCCATGTGCCGGGTCATGATAATATCGCAGCAACCGGTTGTTGTTACGAAGACATTACCGATGGCGGCGGCTTCGTCCAGAGTCATGACCTGAAAGCCTTCCATCGCGGCTTGCAGGGCGCAGATTGGGTCAATTTCGGTTACTATTGTTCTGGCTCCGTAAGAACGCATTGAGTGGGCGCAACCTTTGCCCACATCGCCATATCCGCAAACCACAACAACTTTTCCGGCAATCATGACATCGGTAGCCCGTTTGATACCGTCGGCAAGCGATTCGCGGCAACCGTAGAGGTTATCGAATTTGCTTTTTGTCACGGAGTCATTCACACTGATTGCCGGAATTTTGAGTTCTCCTTTGGCAAACATTTGGTTAAGACGATGTACTCCGGTGGTTGTTTCTTCGGAAAGTCCTTTAACATTTTTAAGAATGTCGGCGTATTCCGGTTTGTGGAGCAAGGCGGTGAGGTCGCCGCCGTCGTCGAGAATCAGGTTAAGCGGATTGCCGTCGGGGAAGATGACGGTTTGTTCGATGCACCAGTTGAAATCGTCGTCGGTTTCACCTTTCCAGGCGTAAACGGGAACTCCGGTAACAGCGATAGCGGCGGCGGCGTGATCTTGGGTGGAAAACTTGTTGCAGCTGCTCCAGGTTACTTGGGCGCCCAACATGGTGAGGGTTTCGATGAGGACGGCGGTTTGAATGGTCATGTGAATACAGCCGGCGATTCTTGCTCCTTGCAAGGGTTTGGATGCCGCGTATTTTTTCCGCAAAGCCATAAGTCCCGGCATTTCATTTTCGGCGATGTGGATTTCTTTCCTTCCCCAATCGGCGAGGTTGATGTCGGCAATTTTGTAGGGCAATTTTGATTTTTCGATGGTCACAAGATTCTCCTTTAGATATAGTATTGTTTACATTTTCGGTTGGTTCCAACACCAACCGCAATGGTGAAATATTCAATATTATTGAAAAACACCATAGAATTATAATCAAATACGGGCGATTTGAACAGGGGCGGAGAAAACAGTGTAAAAACGAGCGAATCTTGCTGAAATGCGGTATCTATACTCAAAATTGCAAAATTGCCGCAAAGCGGTTTTTATTTGTATTTATTTAGTATCTGTTGAAAAAGAGGTGAAAAACGGAAGATTTATTTTTAATTACGTTAATAATTATTATTGATTATTTTGATTCTTTAAGAATTCATTCGTATGTTTTAAATACTCTCCCCTTTTAGGGTTAGTTGGAGAAATTGGCTTGATTTTATTTAGATCGGCAGTTTTTATATGTTGATCATAAAGTATTTGTTCTAAACCACGCTGAATTGTATAACCATCTGTTTTATGAGTAATCTTATCACCACCATATTTTCGTTCATGTTCCGCTGTACATCTTGTAAGATCATTAGTTCTACCTGTTCGAACAACTTCACCAGTCTTTTTATCTATCAATTTATAAACCCCACCAGCGTTATGTACCAGAATACATGTTTGTCCAAATTCATATTCTTGTGCAATTACAAAATAATCGTGATTTCCATCAACCGTGAAATTATAGACTGTAATCTCTTCAGAAAATTCAAGACGTTCTGTTGAAATGAGAATTGAGAGTTCACCGTTTGCGCCAAGGAATACATCACCAGCTCTTAAATTTTTTGCTTCAACTCAGTAACCGTATTCTGTAACTCCGATATTCTCATGGTACAGTATTGTACCGTTTTCGTCAACAACTTCTCTTGCTGCTCTTGACAAATCAGGATTATCCGTTACTACCCAGAATGGATGTGAGTCTGTTGTTTCAAGAATTTGTTCATTTCCGTTTTCGTCAACTATTGCCAAATAATTGATATGATTACTTGTTCGGACAAATGTATGTAATTGTCTATTTATTAACCACTGAATACACGAAATACACGGAATTTGTAATCGTAATAATGTTTACGTACAACTTTAAGGTTCGTTTATTTATAGAGAACAGGATACAAAAATGTTTTTTTGTTATTGTATTCATTTTGTATCCTCAAAAAAATAAACTTGTGATCTTATCAATTTACTAATTTCCGTATGTTCCGTGTATTCTGCGGTTAATAAAAATAGACAGTTACTCTTAATCGTAAAGACTTATAAAACATACAAAATGGTGTTCACTCTGCAAAAAAAATTTTTTCTTGTTGCCAGCCGTGAAATATGCTGGTTTTTGCCGTGATATTTCACGGGGAACTATCAAATATCACGGATGAAACGTGAAATATGATGGCTACACAAAGATCAAATGAATCAATTTTATAAAAACCGGAAATAAAAATAATTTTTTTTATCACCGAAATAATTGTTGTAATTTCCTTCTTTTCAATGATTTACGGATAGATTCCGTTTTTAAATTCAATCTGTTGTGAATTTTAATTTGGTTTTTCGGGATCAATTAGCATAAAAATTGCGTTTATTCTTACATTGGCAATTCGTGTTACTTTTTAACAAAAAGAAAAATGGAGAAAAAATGAGTCTCAACTTAAATCGTTCGACATGGGCAAATGGAAAATCACCGGCGTTCACTTTGGTTGAATTACTCGTGGTGATTGGGATCATTGGTGTCTTGATTGCTCTGCTTTTACCGGCAGTGCAGGCGGCACGGGAATCGGCACGGCGGGCATGGTGTGCAAATAACCTCAAACAAATCGGGCTTGCCGCTCACAATTACCACACAGCACAAAATTCATTTCCGCCCGCTATCGGCGGACCGACATTAATCAATGCTAAAGACGAAGAGGTAAAACCGCTGAGTATTTTTGTTCCGTTATTGCCTTATTTGGAACAACAGGCGATCTATGATGATGTTTATAAACCGGGGCAGGTTGCGCCAAATGATAATAGTATTGATGAGGATGAAGATCAAGGTACGATTTGGGCGTTGGATGTTCGGAATTTTCTTTGCCCTTCGGATTATGGCAGCAAAAAATCCGAAACAGGTACCAATATTACCGGAAAAACAAATTATGTTGTTTCGATTGGTGATTGGGCAGATGCGAGGTTACCTCCCAACATTTCAGGAACTTCTGTTATTCTCCTTCGGTTTATTAATCCGCGAGGCTTTGTTAGTGCAACCCAAATAGCATTGGATGAACCGAGTATTACACGGCAAATCAATGATATTACCGATGGAACCAGTAATACGATTGCGTTCGGCGAAGTTTTGATTGCCACTGAGGAGGAAAAGAAAATACCCAATATAGGTACTTATCGGGATAGTACCATTGTCGGTTCAGGCATACGATCAAATGTACTCGCGAATACCACTCCGGGAAACTGCTACGATAAAATTGTCAATGGAGAATATACGACTCCTTATAATAAAATCAAAGCACAGAAAGGAAAAAAATGGGCGCACGGATTACCTTTACTTACTTCTTTTTCAACATTAATTCCGCCGAATGGTCCTAGTTGCCGAACCGACGAAGATCAACGTGAGTCAAGAGTATTTAATGCCGCAGCCAGTCGTCACCGTGGCGGAGTGAACAGTGTTTTGGCGGATGGTTCCGTCAAATTCATTTCAGAAACAATTGACACCGGAAAATTAAGAAACGGCGCAAAACTTGTTAAAAGCGGTGCTTCTGAGTTTGGTGTTTGGGGAGCCTTAGGTTCAATCAACGGAGGCGATCAAGGTTCACCTTAATTGCAATTAAGATATCGGAAAATGTACAACAATATGTTCGCAGTACGTCTATTCCGCAGCATTAACCCGATTCGGTTTCAACATAAAAGTAAAAATTCAATATTAAAATTTAAGGAGATCAAATCATGCGAAAAAATTTCATCAAATTTGAAATGAAAATGAAACCGGCATTTACACTTGTGGAACTTTTGGTTGTAATTGCGGTGATTGGGATTTTGATTGCACTTCTTCTTCCAGCGGTTCAAGCGGCGCGGGAAGCGGCAAGGCGGTTACAATGCAGTAACAAACAAAAACAAATCGGATTGTCTTTACACAATTATCATGATGTTCATCGATCATTTCCGCCGGCGCTCACCGGACCAGGAACGTTACACAATAACGGTAACGGAGTTGCTCATCTTGCTCAAAAAAGTATTCTTTGCCCGCTTCTGGATTTTCTGGAACAACCGGCTTTGGCAGAACAGGTACGTTCGGTACAACAAGTTCACCCGTATATGACCTTTTATCATATCAGTTTTGTTGTTGCCGAACTGCGGCAGACAAAAACGCCTTGGTCGGTTTTTGTACCTGTATTCCTTTGCCCGTCTGATTCGGGTGCGGGAAAGTCAAAACCGATTCCGATTAAAAATGTAAACGCCGATGTCCAGCGTCCAACGCCAGGACGAACCAATTATATTCCTTGTGTCGGTGATTGGGCGGAAGCGACAGTGTTCGCTCCTGCCAACGAACCCAATGAAATCTCCCGCGGTTTCATAACCACAAAACAAGGACAAGGTAATGGTTCTGCTCTTATTATTCCTCCGGTTCGTTCCTTTAGTCATCTGACCGATGGAACAAGTAATACCGTCGTGTTTGGCGAAACGGTTATTGCGTACGATAATGAAGAAATTGCCCGTGCCGGAACATGGGTTTATACAAACAATGGTCAACCGCTCCGATATACGGATATTGTTAGCGGCACAGATATACAAAACAATCCGCGTGCCTGTCTCCTTACCGTATCGCAAGGTAAATATAGCGCAACAACCGGTACGGCAATTACGGCAAAAGGATTGTTTTGGGGTTGGGGAGTTCCGCTGTTTTCCTCTTTTAGTACGGTTTTACCGCCAAACAGTCCAAGTTGTGCAACAGGTGACGGCGATACCGTAGATCCGAATTATTATACAACTACCGCTCCGAATAATACCAATAACAACAATACGACAACCAATAGTTGGACTTATCAGCGTCGGGTGATGAATTCAACATCAAGCTGGCATCCTGGCGGAGTGTTGGCAACTTTTGGTGACGGTTCCGTCCGGTATATTAGCGAAACAATTGATAACGGAACAGAAACAAGAATCGTCAATTCCGGTCCATCGCACTTTGGAGTGTGGGGTGCGTTAGGTTCAATTAACGGCGATGAAAGCAATTCGCTTTAAGAGTAAATAATTTCCCTATCCATTGTATCTATTCAGTCAGGTGGGCAACCTTCGCCGACCTTGCGATTAACAATTCATGAAGTAGGCAATCGTTCGCCGAGCGATTGCGTCGGCGTTAGCCGACCTATTTTTGTTTCCGCACGGCAACCACCAATCCCGACATTTGCAACATTTTAATTATTATGGTTTCTGTAATTCCCTGTTGTCGGCAAGCCGACAACGCAATCGTTCGGCGAACGATTGCCTACCTTATGATTATAAATTTTCACGTTCTTTTACGTTTTTGGGTAGAAAATCAAAAGGTAGGCGGCGGTGGGTGAAAAGGGTTTTATCCCAACGCCACAAGGTAGGGGCGAAAAATCTTTCGCCCCCACCTTTTTCCTGTAAACCTTTTTCCTGCAAAATTATAAAAAAGATGTTATAAAAACCGGAAAAACTCTCGAGAGATGAAAATTATCTCTTGAGAGATGGAAACTCACTAGTGTTCCCTTATAAGTCGAATAATGTCAACTGTTTATGACTATTAGTTTTATTGTTTCTGTAAAAATTTTCGTTTAGTGCTTGAATTATAGGTATTTTTTCAAATTGTAACAGACTCAAAATCTGTAGAATTTGGTAGAGTGATTGCGACAATTTGAGTTCCTTTTTCAAGATTGTGATAATCAGATACACACAAATTGCAATCCCAATTTGCGACTTGACGGCATTTTCACTAGTACCGTAAAACACTTTGATTCGTAAATGTTGCTTAATCCATTTAAAAAATAACTCGCCCCTCCAACGCGATTTGTACAAATCCGCAATTGTTTTCGCCGGTAATGTCATGTTGTTTGTCAACAAGCCGAATCGTTTGTTGCGTTCCACATCGTAAAATCGAATACGGCGAAATTGTTCAGGATAATTTGTATCACGAATTAGATTCGTTAATACGACAATTTGAACGCATTGAACACCAGTTGTTTTGTCAACTTTTTTTGAATATTGGCGTGTGAGTTTTGTGTTTCGTTTTGCTCTTGTAACAAAAAATGATTTTGCTTGATGAATTTTATACAACCGCTTAAAATCCCAATATCCACGATCCATCACATAATAACCGCCGGAAACAAAAATCATTTTGTCCAATACATTGACATCATGCATTTTACCATCGGAAATCAAAATAAAATCAGGGATATTTCCCTGTAAATTAAGGAGTGTATGAAGTTTTATTGCTGATTTTGTTTTTCGGAAGGGTGCCCAAAAAAATAACGAGATACATAAATCAATAGTTGTCGAATCCAAAGCAAAAACAGGGGTTTTGAGTTGGACAGGATTTTCGTCGTTTCGATAAAGAACATGAGCTTGATCAACTAATATTTTTGCAAAATCAGCGAATATCCGCCAGTCACGTTTTCGTGCTGCTTGGGACAAATTGTTTAAGGAAATCGGAGAACGAATTCCCATGTGATATACTTTACGAGGTAGGGCTTGAAAACAACTAACAATATCACGCAAACTTGCTCGGTATGTTAATTGAGCAAAAGCCATTACTCGAAAATAATCCGAACATCGAAAATGACGAACACGATAATCGCCTTGATAACGAGCAACAATACTTTGAAATTGCTCCCAAGGAATCAAATTCATGATCCGCGTAAAAATATACTGACCGTTGTGCATTATGACCTACCTTCGTTTTGAACCGTCCAAACAAAAAGACAATGTGAAATCGATGCAGGTCAAAATTTTACATAACAACCTAAAAATTAAAAACTTAAAAAAAATTAAACCACTTTAAGGGGACATGAGTGATACTTATTAAAAGGGTAAAAAAGGAGGTAATGAGTTTGTTTTTTGGGGAAAATTATTTGCTATTGATGTTAAATTGAACAAAATAGGAGGGTTGTCCTGCGTCATTGTTCAACAAATGACAAAATTGAGGCGAAAAGCCGAAAAAAACTCTCAAGAGATTTTTTTATCTCTCGTGAGATGGATTTTATCTGTCGTGAAATGGGTTTTATTTTCGAAAGATAGGTTTCATCTCTTGTGAGATGACTTTCATCTCTTGTGAGTTTTTTCGGCTTTTGTAACACCTTTTTATCATTTTGCAAGAAAACGGCAGGCTACCGTTTGCCGAAGAATTTTCACCCACAGCGTTCACCTACGGTCACCTACCTTTTGATTGGAAACCTTTAAGAAAAATCACAACCCCCCAATTGATGATTTCAAATAATGCATTTGTGAATGACGGAATAGATACGATTTGGTTTTTTAGAATCTCTCTTGTATTTATTGGGACTTGTCAATATGGGAAAAGTTTGCTATCTTGTTCTCTGTTCAATCCGGTATCAATTATCCGTACAACCAACCTTAAAATTTTAACCGATTAACTTTTCCAATACTGCCCAACACTTTCCAATATTCTTCCAACCCATGACCGATCCCGTATTACGTTCTTATCCTTGTAGGGATTATCCCTCATATCATTCCGGCGAAACTGTTGCGCTTTTTATTCCTTGCTTTATTGATCAATTTTTTCCGACCGTCGGTATTGCAACTGTTAAATTGCTCGAAGGGGAAAAAATCCCGTTGGAATTTCCGCCGGAACAAACTTGTTGCGGACAAGCGGCATTCAACAGCGGATACTGGTCGGACGCCCAAAAAGTAATGGAACACTTTGTCCATGTGTTCCGCTCTTACCGTTGGATCGTTACTCCGTCAACATCGTGCGCCGCCATGTGCCGCGTTTTTTTCGAACAACTCCATCCCAACTCCGAAGCCGCAAAACTCGGTCAATGTGTTTTCGAAATCAGTGAGTTTCTGGTCAACATTCTTGGTAAAACGGATTTCTCCTCAGAATGTAATAAAAAAGTTGCTTTACATATAGGTTGTCACGGACGCCGTGAACTTGGGATTGTCGATCCTCCGCTTCGTCTGTTGGAAAATATTCGCGGTTTGGTTTACACCCCAATTCCCGATATGGAAGAATGTTGCGGTTTTGGCGGGACATTCAGTGTTAAGATGGCGGGAACTTCTATTGCTATGGGAAAACGCAAAGCGGCAAATATTCTTGCAAGCGGTTGTGAATTGGTAACAACTCTTGACATGAGTTGTGTTATGCACTTCGGCGGCGTCATGCAACGCGATCCGGCAATGAAAAATATCCCAATTGTCCACCTTGTCGAATTACTCGCCGGATAAATCCATCAACTCAAATGTAATGTATGTATCTATTCAGTGCTTTGTCCCCCAAATAGGGCTGAAAGCCCTTCATATCATAGCGTAGGGCAACATCCTACGAAAACTGGATACCATAAACAAACTCAAGCCCTGAAAGGGCGCAATCCCCATGAATCCTGCCATTGTATTTTTATAATGATTACGCCCTGTTGGGCTTTCGTTTTGTTGTGTTC
>JAITQV010000298.1 GCA_031288765.1 Planctomycetaceae bacterium | reverse complement strand
CTTCGGAATAGTCAAAAATTGTATTGACCAACGGGATTAAATTTACTGTTAAGGTGTTCATACAGACGAAAAAACGTCTCGGTAACAAACTCCGTGAAGATGTTGCGACCTATCAAGATTACCGGAAATTGCTGGATCGCAACGATATTGATGCGATCATTCAGGCAACAGCAGACCATTGGCACACCAAAATCAATATCGACGCCCTCCGTTCCGGTCGTGATGTCTATGGAGAAAAACCGTTTTCATTGACAATCGAAGAGGGGAAATTGTTGCGGAAGGTTGTTAAAGAAACCGGTCGCGTTTTTCAACTCGGAACCCAACAACGCAGTGCAAAACAAGTTATGGACGGCGGTCCGCACCCGCGACCGTTTCAGGAAGCTGTTGAACTGGTTCGGAATGGTCGGGTCGGTAAATTAAAACAAGTCTGGGTGGCAATTCCTTATCTGAGTATGAAGGGAGGTCCCTTTGAGGAACAACCCGTTCCCGATTGTCTTGATTGGGATTTGTTTCAAGGTCAATCCCCCATACGTCCTTACACTGACCGGCGGTATCATCCGTATCGCGGTTGGTTTGATTATTGCGGCAGTATGGCTGCCGATTGGGGGAATCACCATTTTGACATCGCTCAATGGGGTATGGACACCGAATTAACCGGTCCGACAACCATCGAAGGACGCGGATTTTATCCGAATGAAGGTAAACCGAATTGTTTTGATGTTCCAGACCGTTTTTTTGCACGCTTGAATTATGCCAACGGTATTGAAGTTCTCTTTTTCACCTCGCTTTCCGCACGGTATAATTACGGTTGGCCCACCGAACCGCACGTTCCAATGTCTCAAGAACAATCGGATTGGATGTTTGGGAAAGATGTTCCCGATGAGGTGCGAACCTGTGATCGAAACGGTGTTATGTTTATCGGCGACAAAGGACGTATTTTTGTTAATCGTGCCAATGTTTATGGTAAGGCGGCGGAAGAACTTGCCGAAAATCCGTTGCCGGGCAACGCCTGGCGTGTTCGTCCGAGCGAAAATCACATGAAAAACTTTTTCGATTGTGTTCAATCCCGTGATATTCCTGTGGCGCCGGCTGAAATCGGACATCGCAGCCTCACTCCGTGTCAATTGACGGTGATTTCGATTCGGCTTGGCGGTCGCAAGATTCAATGGGACCCCGAAAAAGAACAAATTATCGGCGACAATGAAGCCCAATCCATGCAAGCACGGGAACAACGTAAACCATACACTATTTCGTAATTCCGTAATTCCAATTTGAAATGCAAAATTAGATTAGGGTATCTATTCGGTCAAGTGTTGGGCAAAGGCTGAATAGTTGCCTTAATAAATGATAATATATTGTATCTATTCAGTGATTTGTTTTCAGTATTAACACAGAGTCTTAACCCCGCGGGTTTAGAAGGAAAAAACATTCCGCTGAATAATTACAATTTACCGTCTTTCGGAACAGGCAACGTACCAATCTGAACTAAACGTACAACAAACGGCTCAACCAAAAACGGAGATAAATAAGTCCACATACGTTCTGTTAGTCGATTGTTCCATGCTTCCGCATCCTGAGTGTCGGCAGTTCACCTTTTTCAGAACCCATAAAAACACGCATCGGACAAGCAAGTGCAAGCGTAAATCTGTACTACCGCCTTCATGATCATAAGTATTAAACTAAATACGGTATATTATCGGTTGACCGTATCGTGGATTCTTCCGTTTGCGCTATTTCTACATACCCATGCAAAAAAGTACGTAAATACAATAGTTTATATTTGCCTTGTTCTAAGTTTTCACTCGGATGCCCATTACCGGATCTATACATAATTCTGTATTTCACAAATTAACTGATCCGCTTGCATCCGGCGTCCTTCTTTTACGTCTTTTGGGCAAGCACGGTTTTGTACAATTATTGAATGATATTTCTGTTCAAAAGAGACTAATCTCCAACAAACCATTTAAAGGAACAATTATTTTTATTCGACGAACAGACAATAAGGGGTATGTTGATATACTTGGACATCGTTGGTCGATTCACTTTGAACAAATCGGTTAGTACGTGCCGAAGTAAAGATCAATAAAAACATCATTGAATTTTATCAACTACGACGACGAGAACCCAAAGAACAACCTTTATTAAATAAAGTTAAATATTATTTGAACAAATAATTTTAATAATACAAATAAACCTAAAAACGCCATTTAATGTAATTTTATGTGCAGACGAAATTCGAACGCTCGTTGACAAAAAATTGGCGCTTGATCGTTCGGATTTCGCTGGCACTTGACCAATAGAGAGTTACGAGGCAACATATTATGGTTGCCGTTCCTGAGGAATAGGACGCAATACCGGCAGTGTACCGGGAATATACGGCGCCCTTTTTCTCAGTAAAACATTGTACATAACACGGGATTGCCCCATCCAAGCCTCAACAGCATCCCAACCAATATGGTAAGTTTGCGCATCAATTTTGGCTTGGCGCGGATTGATTGCCGGCACGGTTACAACTTTCTGATCGCCCTCACGCGAATCGGCACGCCGAACATAAGTATAACGTAACCGCCTTTCACCCGTCTGAGGTTGGGCAAAAACACTACCCCCGACAACAAAAAATATAAATAAAAAAATAAAACAAAATAATCGAATTTTCATCATGATTTTCTATTACAAACAGTTAGGTTGATTTTATGGTGTTGTTTTTATCGGAGTTGGTATTGACGGAAGTTTAAAAAAGATTCCCTTAGCACATTTGAGGAATGGTTTTGTTAAAAAATTCCAATTGTATCAATTCCGGTCGGGTTTTTCCGAAAGAATTTTTAAGAACACGGGAAAAAATCTTGATGTATTGAGAATTTTTGATAAATTGTTTTGTATTGTTGATGTTTGGAATCTTTTGAAATTATTTCCTGCATACAATATTTTTTGTGTGCTTACAGAATTATTAACGAACACATGCCGGAACAACCCAATTTTTCTGATACTGAAATTGATGAATTGATTCTCAACGCCGAATTGAGAACCGAGATCGAACCTTATTTGGATGAATCTGTTTTTCGGGTTCCTTTTCAACATCTTCCGCTTCGGTTGGAAAATGAATTTTTAGCCAGTATGCTCGAATGGGAAGTGGCTCCTGTTGAGCCGATTTACCGCTGGTTTGAACCGGAACTGCATATTCCAAGTCCCGATTCTTTGCTTGATGAAAAAGTGTCTCAGGTTTTAGACGATGTGATTGCCAAATTGTTTGAAAAGAAAATCCTGCTTGATTTTACGGATCATCTTTCAGACCGCGAACTTTACACATTGATTTATCGCGACATTTTGCCTTCGCGTGAAAAAAATCTCAAACACCGTAACAATTTTATTCATTGGGATTGTTCGGGCGGCGACAGCGATATTTGGCTTCGGTTTTACGCTTCGGATGAGGAACGGGAATTATGGACGGATAATTACGATGAACCGTTGCCGCCCAAACAACTCCCTTCACACCAACGCGATTTGCCACAACATCCGTTTTAAACCGCTTCATTATTCGCGTCCTCTTTCCAACAAGGAAATTATTGTGCGTAAACGTTTTCGGGTTCTTTCGGCATTGGCTTACAATGACCCGCTTTATCAGCATGGGATTATTGAATATGCTCACGAAGCCGGTTGGGAACTTGACATGACGTTTGCTTATTACGGAACAACTCCGATTCATTGGAAAGGCGACGGGATAATGACTCATTATCTTGTTACACATCCTGAACTCATGGATTGGTTGCAGAGTCAACATGTTCCGGTTGTTTCCTTGAACGCCGACGAAGTTCCTTATTGGCGGGGAACTGCTCCCGATCATGTCAAATGCGGTCAAATGGCGGCGGAATATTTACTTTCATTGGGTTTTGACGAATTTGCTTATTTTCGTTGTTCCGATCAAATTTCCGTTGCGGAACGTCAACGCGCCTTTCGGGAAACTCTTTCGCAAAGAGGAAAAACGTTTCATTTGATCGATTGGCGTGAAATAAGGACACGAAACCGTCCCACTCAATTTCTCGGAAAGATTCTTGCTCGTCTTCCATTACCGCTTGGTATTTTTTGCCAAAGCGATCACCGTGCGGCGACATTGTTCAATGCCTGTGAAGAAGCCGGTCTTTCGGTACCGGATGATATTGCGATTCTTGGTGTGGGCAATAATGAAACGCTTTGTAATTTTTCCCGTGTACCGCTTTCGAGTATTGACACGGATATGGAGCGGATTGCGTGGACGGGCGCCGCAATGCTTGACCGGATGATGAAGGGGGAAACTGTTCCGAAAACTCCGGTTTTATTCCCGCCGATTGGTCTTATTACTCGCCGGAGTACGGCTGTTATTCGAACTGCCAATCCGCATGTTGCCGAAGCGCTCCGTTTTATTGTTGCAAATTCGACCGCTCCAATCAATGTCAACGACATTATCCGTCATGTCGGGATAAGCCGAACATGGCTTTGCCGTATTTTCAAAGAATTTGTCGGACACAGTATTTCGGAGGAATTGCTTCGGGTTCGTATTGAGCAAGCCAAGCATCTTCTTTTACGCAGCGAAGAAAAAATAACAAAAATTGCTCAAATGACGGGTTTTACTTCTTACGTTCATTTTGCCAAGTCATTTCAACGGGTTACCGGTTGTTCCGCCAAAGAATTACGGTTACAAAGAAACAGCAACAATCTTAATAAATTAAACGAATAAGTAATTATTCGGTGGAATGTTTTTTTCTTCTAAGCCCGCAAGGTGTGATGTGCATAACCGGCGGTGAAACGCAACACAACCGCCGGATCAGAATTTCCCAACCCGACAAAAGGTAGGCAAATGTTCGCCGATCTTAGGATTAACAATTCAAGAGATAGGCAACCGTTAGGTTGTTCCTTTTGATGGCAAACTTTTAGCAAAATTCCTTCGAATTATTACCGGCATTATTATTTTTTTACGGCAGAATAACTGTTGCCGGTTCGCGGTTCGGCAACACAAAATTGCGGTAACTCCCGCGATTCCGAATACCCGTCCCGAATGTCTCCGGCGGTAAAGATTGCGGCAATACCGTTGTTGCCCCTGTTTCCAAACCGTCCGCAATATCCGGCATACCCCCAATATGAGTTTGTCTTCGCGAAAATAAATGCAGGTCATGATCTTCGCTCAAAACAGAACCCCCGGATGACAACAGTTCCGCCACCGGCAAAACAGATTCTTTGTTCCTTTCCTTATTCAGATAAGCGGCGGCTTCCTGTTGAATCACCGTCTTGAACGTTTCCTTCACCTCATTGATTGTGCCGGTCAATTTCGCATTGGTATTGTCCGAAATAAATTGTTTCGCCGAACCGTTGGCTTCGGGATCGTTAAACACGGTAATTCCCATGCCGATAACAATTGCATACAAGACCAAAGTTGTCCGTTTTTTCTTCGGCTCAAACCATTTCAACGCGGTTCCGAATGATTTTTTCACACGCCCGTTCGAATCAACACTGCAAATTTCGTCAAGAATCAAGTGGGAAAAATAACCCGATGAAACCGCAAACGCCTTGAAAAGACGTTCTTCCGGTATTCCCGTCAAAAGAAAATACGTAATTTGTCCGGCAAAAACGGCTGCCGGAATACTATGAAACAACCCCCGATGCGAAGTCGTTTTTTTAACCAGCCCGCCCACCCCAAACCGAACAAACAAAAACATCGCCCCGCCGCCAAGCATAATTATGTCGGGTTCGATGGTAAGCTGCCGCAGCCTCTGAACAAACATCACCGCGGCAATTCCGGCGGCAAGATAAATACATTCCTGAAATGACCGGCTCGTGTCACTGTCAATATCGGGGAACATTCCGGCGATACCGCACAAACCTGCGGAAAGTAAACACGCCGGCAACGGAACACCAAATGAATATCCCACACCGCCCAATAATATGCCCGTAACCGTACTACATGTTATGTGCTGCCTGAAATTACCCACTTCGATAAACAATAAATGACCGCATAACAAAATATAGAACAACGATAATAATAAGAAGAATAGCAAAAACTGCTCTTGGAGAAAAGAGCAAAATCCGGTAAAATCCGCCTTTATAATAAGTCTTGCCCGTTGTCCCGCCCAATGTCCCCACAATATTTCACAACCGTTTCCCGTCAATTGATCTCTGTTAAGTGTAATTATTCCGCTATCCGGCACCAAAAATGAGCGTTTTCGATTTGATTATTTTTGCCGTTCTGATTGCCTTTGCGTTTCGCGGGTGGACAACAGGAATGGTCGCGCAAATCGTTTCGGTCGGGTCGTTGGCGGTAAGTTGGATTGTTGCGTCGCGGTTTGCGTTTCTGTTCGCCCCGTCCATTCCGGCAGAAGAACCTTGGAACAAAATCGGCGCCATGATTATTCTGTTCATCCTTACACTTTTCGCGGTTCGGCAGGCACACCGTTATCTGGAAAAAAAAATCAAAGATTGGCATCTCGCCAAATGGAACCGGCATTTGGGCGGTTTACTCGGTTTTCTCAAAGGTGTGATTGTTTGTATGGTTCTGACATTTTTCGGCGTCATGTTAAGCGAAATAACCCGGGATGTCGTTTTCAAGTCCAAGAGCGGAAACTCTTTGGCGCTTTTAATCGAAAAGACGGGAACATTTATTCCGCCGGACAGTTGCGAATTGCTCCGCCTGCAATTTGAACGCTTTAACGCCAAAGTGAACGGCAATAATGTTGACGGGCAGGAAACATCCGGCAATCTTTTGCCGGAAGAAAAGTCATTGCAAAAAATGCGGGAGTTTTTGTCGTCCGGTCAGGAAGTTCGGAATATTCGGGAAGAAACCTCGTCCAATCTCACCAACCTGATTTCACAAGGCAATTCTTTGCTTGAACAAGCCCAAAGTTTTCAGCAGGAAACGGAACAAGCCGCATCTTTGCTCGACGCTATTAAAAAATGGTGGACAGGTTCCGGTAAAGAAAATAAAAACACGGCAACAGAGAGTACGGGAAAAGACCAAAACCCGCCAACCGATTCCGAAACCGCTGCGGATAAAATGACGGATAAAACGGCAGACACAACCGTTTTCCCGCCGGTTTCTCCGTTTTCAAGACTAGTCCCCGAAACGCCGGAACAACCGGTTCGCCCCTTTAACCCGCAAAACACCGCCAATCTTTCAGCGGAAATCATAGAAAAACCGTTGGCAAGATCACCGGCTTCGGTCAATTTGTCTTCGGTCGTTTCGGAGGAGAAAACATTATTCCGCCGCCGGTTTTCCGAAAACAACCGGACAACAACGGAACCATTGACAACATTATCAACGGCAGCACCGCCGACACCAACAGGAGCAGCATCGGATTTTGGGGATTCCGGTTCCGAATTGCCGGAGGTTAGGGCATTACGGATTCCGGTTTCGCGTTCGCCGGCGCCGTTCCGATTACGTTCTTCGGCGGTTTATTCTTCGGAGCGGCTTCTCAATTCATCAACAACACCCACACCGGCAACTCGCTTCGTGTCCCCAAAACGTTAAAGAATACCAATTAGACCTTTTCGCTAACTTACCAATATGGTATCTATTCAGTCCGCTATGCCGAAACTAGGGCTGCAAGCCCTTCATCAGTAGCGTAGGGCAACGCCC
>JAITQV010000296.1 GCA_031288765.1 Planctomycetaceae bacterium | reverse complement strand
CCTCCTAAAAAACATAAGCCCTGCAAGGGCGAGATTATGGTTGTGTTGATTGATAATCTCGCCCCATGCGGGGCTTTATGATATTGGGGATTCTGATCCGGCGGTTGCGCTGCGCTTCACCGCCGGTTATGCACATTACACCCCTTGCGGGGTTAAGATTCTGATTGCCGTGTGAAAACAAAAATTTGTCGGCTAACGCCGACGCAACCATGGGTGAAAGCCCTTCGGCGAAGGGCTTTCACCCAACGATTGCCTACCTCTTGTTTTGTTGTGTTTCTTTTTCATAGGGTGTTGCCTTACGTTATTATATTAAGGGCTTTCAGCCCTATTGTCGGATTGTCGGAATAAATCACCCAATAGAGACCATTATTTTATTTTCCGGTTAGAAATTCCTGAAGCGAAAGAGCAGTAATATTCAATTCGGCGGCTTTCTGCCGTAATTCAAAATCGTTGGAAAGAAGTTGCGCCGGTTTCTTCTCCAAAAGAAACCGCTTCGTAACCGCAAGAATCCGATGATCACATTCGTCATTGCTCGTCGCCGTATGAAATTGCGGCAAAAAACGCCTCGCTTCCGCACGGTTAATCTGAGCCCGCAATAAACGTTCCGCAGGAAATTGACGAATCGTTGTTAATATTCGTTGTGATTTTTTCCCTAGTAAATCTTTATTTTTAGCCTGATTACACAATTCGTCGAGAACCGTTTGCGTCAGAACAAAAATATCATGCTCGCTCAACCGGCTTAGAATATTTTCATCGTGAAAGAATATATTCGTATCAATGACCAAATAAAACCGTTTTGCCGGCGGCTCGCTTAACACCGGAACCCGTCCTTGCAATGCCGTTTCATGAAGCAATAGAAAATCACGAAGTATTTGAATCTCATTGCGGTACTTCGGATCGTCCGAACTCCCATACTGCTCCAGCCAACTTTTGATCTGAACGGCAAGCTGCTTGTTCTCGTCCTTCGGAAATTTTTTCGAGAACGACGGTTTTTTCAAACATTGCCGAGCCAGCTTTTTCAAAAGATCATACGGATTCATTCGTAACGGTTTATTTTAGTTGATAACGGAAAGTTGACAGCGAAAAACACCGCAAACAGAGAATTTACCGCAATATGTTAAATCCTCGTGCGGCATGATCCGCTATCAACTTATCCGTTATCCGCTCTATGACTACTAAGTTTTGACGCGTTTCTGAACATCAATCTCCAAAACGCCGAATGTTTGTTCGTGGCGTTGGATTGTTGTTTGGAGGGCGTACAACATTCGTTTGGCGGTGTAGAAGTTTGTTACGATGCGATCCGTAATGACAATCGGAGTGGTCGGAAAACCAACCGGTTGAGGATTAAGACCGAAGTCAATAATGAGTTCTTCGGGAGTTCCGGTAACACGGCAAAAATTGGCGTAAGTTGCCGTAACTTTGGAATCGTCGAACCGAACCTGAGGAACCTGTTGCTGGGAAGACGAACGATCGGAAGTTTCCGACGCCGCATTTTCTAAGGGCTGTGCCTGTGACATAAAAAGTTATTGAAATTAAAGGAAAGGTGAAAGGTAAAAACAACAAAATAACCGGAAATTTCATTGTAAAATTCCGGTTATCGGAAACTTTTAACGACTTAAAACATTCTATCAAAACAACCTAATAAAACAAGGGGGAACGGAAAATTGTTTATTTTGATAAACCGGCATAAACGGTTTTTCAAAATCCCAGCGTTTCCCCAATAAGAACAACATGGATTCGTCCTTTGGGTCGGCTGATTCTTGTTGTAACGATGTAAGTGCAGATACAATCGGCGGATTGGCAATCTTCACAAGTTCCGGTTGACAGGCAAGGTGTTTTGATATTGGGGACTCGTTGGGCGTTGGCGGGTGATGCGTAAGTTCTGGCTCTGGTGATGGCATCGCCCCATGTTTTGACGACTTTGTTGATTCCGGCAACAACAATCACCCGCTTGGGACCAAACGCCATCGCCGCAACCCGATTGCCGGTGCCGTCCACATTCACCAGTTGTCCGTCTTCACTGACGGCGTTGACACTTGTCAGATAATTGTCGCAGAAAATTGCTTTTTGCATGATTTCGTAGCGGTCGGCGATGGTTATTGCCTTGTCGCGATCAACCGCCATATCGTATTCTTCACGTACACGTTTTATCAAACCGATTTCTTCAAGAGTTACGGAACCTCCCCATGACACGCTTTCCTTTTTCGGAAGAATTTCGAGAATTTTTTCAACGGCTTCTTTGCTTGTTTTGTAATAATAGGCTTCAAAATGTCTTTGTTTCAGAGATTTGACAACATGTGTTCCTAAGAGATCATTTCTTTTTTCGAGAGAAATATTTAACATTGATTTTGGGGGTTTGGTTTAAGGTGAAGGGTTGGGCGATGAATAATAGTTCTACGGAATTTTTATTTTCTAAATACTAACACTGAATTTAAATTCCGCAAGACAGGGATCAATTAACAGTTAATAGTTAGTAATGAATAATTAATAGTGTTGCATGCGGATTTCCTACCGCAACGGCAATGATTCCGCTTGCGGCACTATTAACCGATTTCGCCTCCGTTTACCGCGAACTTGCCCCAGTTCGTAATGAACTTGCCTAAGTTCATATACTTTACACGGCGAGTAAGTTCTCTTTTTTGAAGAGTTGGAATTTTAGAGACATTCTTTTTTCTAACTCAAATCAGTATTTTGTTGGCGTATTTTCCATACTTTTCACGTATTAAAAGAGCAATTTCAAAGCGTGGAAAGTATA
>JAITQV010000292.1 GCA_031288765.1 Planctomycetaceae bacterium | reverse complement strand
TTTGAAACGTTTGCTTTTTACAATAAGGAAAATAATTATGTTGATTTTTTTAAGAATATTGTGCAGGTGAATTTGTAGATGATTGTACTTTATCCCAGTTATAGTTTTGAAACACTTTCAACCGACCGTACTGCAATCGAAGCGGATGAACTTTTGGCGGCATGGCGTGCGGCGTTTCATCCCGCGTTAATCGAAAAGTTTAACGAAATTCCGCGTTGGGAAAGCGCGTCCATTCCGCCTTATAACAGTTCGGAGCAACCGCTTCTAATTCCGCCATGCTGCGAATCGTTTTTGTACGAAGACTGGTTTAAACAACAAGATGAAGCCAAAACAGTTTTAATACGAAATCTTAAAAACCATAACGAAATTCTCGCAGAACTCTTTGCGTGTGCAAAAATTGAAGATCACGGTTTTGACGCGGAATATGTTGCTGATTTTTTTGCGTTGGGAACGGCGTATTTTTTGATTGATTTATTGGTTCGGCAACTGCATTATATGAGTATGCTGGACGATTCACAATTAACATCACAGATTTTCGATTCGCTCAAAGCGTACAGAAAAGGTGAAACCGAAACGGCAAAAGACCATCTCCGGCAAGCGTTTGAATCGGTCTGCCAATCCAAAGAATATTTTTATCCGTCCAAAACATATTTTCTTGATTTAATACTCGTTACGCCGACAACAACCGGAATTGCATTACAAAATATATTAAACGGACGGGACACTGTTAATTTGTTTCTTTCCTGTAAATTACTGAAGCAATTACCCGAAACCAATCCTGAAACATTTGCGGTATTAAAATCGGCTTGTCATGCCGGCAAGGTACGATTTATTGCCGATGACTCCGAAGAAAAATCGCTTCTTCTGTTACCGATATTAGATGTTGCCGACAGAATTTTGGACGGAATTTCTGTTTTTCACGAACAATTAAATGTTTCACCGATAATTTATGGTCGTCTTCATACCGGATTAACTCCGTTGTTGCCGCAATTATTGAAATTGACCGGAATAAAAGGAGTTGTCCATTTTGCTCCGTTAGACGGTTGGCAAATTAAAGAAACGGCACAAAGCAAAATGATTTGGCAGGGAGTTGACGGTACGAAAATTGATGCGTTGGTTCGTTATCCGCTGGATGGTTCTTCCAATCTCGAATTTTTTGATCTTGCAAGCAAACTCGGTCAAACTATCAATAATGACCATGCTCCAACCGCGGTGTTTGCTCAATTTCCAAGACAAAATAATAGCAACAATAAAGGTGTTTGGCTTGACGATTTACGCCGTATGTCGCAATACACTTCAGTATTGGGGGAATTTTCCGATATTGAACAATATTTTGACGCAACACCTCAATGCGGCGGTACGAATCAATTTGGTTTCGGAAAATACCCCGGTAATGCTCTTACCGGTAACGAAATCAATCCGATTTCTTATTGGAATGATGTCTATGAAAAAAGTACCCAACGAATTATTCGTTCATTTTTTAAGACAATTTTAACTCTTTTGGGTTGTAAACCATCTGACGATCATTTTATCGAACAATTCGCCGGAATGATCACTTCAACCGTTGTCCGAAACATTGAAACAGAAAATAAAACGGAACAAAATATAGAAAATGAACAATTATTATTGCTCAATCCTTTGAGTTGTCCTCGCCGTGTTTTTATTGATGTTTCCAATTGGAAATCGCTGCCGAAAGAAACCGTTCCGGTTGTACTGGCTTGTGAAACACAAAACCGTAAAGAAATTGTTGTTGATATTCCGCCGCTGGGTTACGCATTTATTGAAAGTGATAAAACCGAGAATGTTGCGGAAAATGCCGCAGAAAACTCCGTGAAAAACAATTCCGCAACTCCTCGATTTTCCGATTTGGTTTCCCCGAAAACTTATGCTGTTCGTTTTTTTCATTCGGTACTCGGCAGTAGTTCTCAAACGAAACAGGAAGTAGAATTGGTACGAAAAACAGAAGACGATCTCGGTAAAAATATCAAACGAAAAGTTTACATTTTGGAGAACGAATATTTCAGTGTGAAAATCGATGCGGTTAGCGGAATGTTGCGGTCAATTTTTACGAGCAATTCGCGGTTTAACCGGTTATCACGGCAACTTGGTTTTCGGTTACCGAAAGACAAACGCACGGACGATGAACGCAGTTCGGATGATCCGAATCACGGTTACGCTATTCAAACCGCCGATGAAATTTCAATTACGGAATCCGGTCCGATTACAGGACGGCTTACAATTACAGGGCGTTTGATATTGCCGGACGGAACAAAAGTTGCCGGTTTTACCGAGACAATAACGATTCGCCGGAAAAGCCGGCTGCTTGAATTTAATCTTGAACTGACTCCGTACAATAATCCGGGAGAAAATTCTTGGGACTCTTATTATGCGTTGCGTTACGCATGGAACGATAACACGTTGGATTTAGGCGGCGGTATAGCCGACGGTGTTCATGTGTTGTCCGGTGAACGGCTGCAATCGCCGAAATTTATAGATTTACGAAACAAGGATTTTTCATTAACTTTTTTCTCCGAAGGTTTACCTTTTCACCGGCGTTTTGGCGAACGGCAATTGGATACAATTTTAATTGCCAAAGGTGAAACAATTTCGGCTAAAAATTTTCGTTTTGGAATTGGTGTTGATCTTAAACAACCGGTTTCGGCGTCACTGGAATTTTTAGTTCCAAAAAATTTGTTAATTGTTCCCGTTTCAAAATGTCCGAAAAATCCGTCGGCGTGGTTGTTTCTGATTGAGGCGAAAAATGTTGTTGCATTACATTGGGAAACGCTTCTCGAAACCGATCAACCGGTCGGATTCAAAGTTTTCCTTTTGGAAACAGAGGGCAAACGTGCTCATTTTGCGTTTCATTCATTTCGGACGCCGGTCAAAGCAATTGCAACAAATTTGTCGGCGGAAAAAAACGAATCGGAAATCAAAGAACTTAAAATTGACGGCGATGCCGTATTGATTGATATGCACGGTCATGAATTACTTCCGTTGGAGGTTTTGTTTCAATAAGAAATGTCCGTTTGAAGGTATTGTTTATTTTATTTTTGACACTTTAACTAAAAATTATTTGTAAACCAATGAAAAAAATTACTCAGGAACAAATTGAAGAAAAGAAAAATACTATTATACAATTACGCACATCAGGTAAAACCTTGATGGATATTGCGAAACAGGTAGATGTTTCCGACAGCAGCGTATTTAATGTGTTACGCCGGTATGCGCCTCACCTGCTTGGTCCGCGTTCTCGTTACGAAGAGATACGGGATCAAGTTATCGCAGACTTTAAAACCGGATTGTCATGCAGCAGTATTGCGCGTAATTATGATATTTCCGCTTACTTTGTTAAAAAAATAGTAGAGCAGAAAAAAGTTACAAGAACGGGTAAAATACGATACCAACGGCAGCCGACTCCGGAAGAACAAGCACAGAAAATTAGTAGAAAAACGATACGCCGTGAAAGTGTACTGGAATTGCATCAAAAAGGATACACTTGTCTGGAAATAGCCAATTCGTTACATGCACATTATTTGACGGTACGTAGAGATATGCACCTTTTAAAATTAACACCGCATCGGAAACAAAATAACGGATTAAAAAAAGATCGCAATGATGCCATTATTAAAGACCGGCGCAACGGAAAAACAATTGCGGACTTAGCCAAACAATTCGGAATTTCCAAACAACGTGTTTCCGCGATTATTTTAGAATACAATAAAACGACTCAAGAGCCTATCATTATGCACATGGGAAAATGGCGCGGAGAGTCGAAACAATCTCAAAAATTTTGGGAAACGATAATACAGTGGTATCATGACGGAATGACATTGGGACAAATTGCCGATAAATTGAATATCCGGTACAATTCGTTACGGCAACAACTTTACAAATTTCGTAATACGTCCGGAAAAATTCTATGGGAGACTGTTCGTGCGGATGATATTTTGTTAGATAAAATACTTGCCTTACGTAAAACCGGTATGTCTTTGACGGCAATAGCAAAACAATTATCAGTATCGGAAATGACTATTCAACAACGGCTCAAAAAAGCAGGTATAAAATTTGTGTAATTATTCGGCGGAATGTTTTTTAACGCAGAAAACGCAGAACAATAACTTCCGTGTTATTCCGTAAAATTTCAGCGTGTTTTCCTTATAAATAGGGCTTATTTTGTAACTGTCTATTTAAAAATTGATTTTACGTACATTGGTTTAGTTGTTATAATATTTTTAATGCATACACAGCCGCCTAAGAATTGTTTTCATACCGAATAATGCAATTGTCTATTTTAATTTTTAATATTATTTACAACCTGATTTTTATAACAAAACAACCTTAGTAGCCATAATTCCTACAAAAAACAAACCTTATTAAGAAATAGTGAATAAGATAATAAGGTTGGTTGTGGTGGAATACATGTTGCTACTAAGGTTGTTTTGTTTGGAAAAATCAGGTTGAAAATAAGGTTGGTTTTGTATAATTGTTCAACAATTGCCCGCTAGGGCAAGCATGTTGGTAGAAAAAATATTGTAAAAAATGGTCTTAACCCCGCTAGGGGGGGTAATGTGCATAACCGTTCACAAGGTAGGCAACGTTTCGCCGAACGGTTGCGTCGGCATCAGCCGACAAATTTCTGTTTCCGCACGGCAATCGGAATCTTAACCTCGCAAGGGGTGTGATGTGCATAACCGTTCACAAGGTAGGCAACCCTTCGCCGAAGGGTTGCGTCGGCATCAGCCGACAAATTTCTGTTTCCGCACGGCAATCGGAATCTTAACCCCGCAAGGGGTGTGATGTGCATAACCGTAGGTTGCGCTTCGCTCCACCTACGG
>JAITQV010000210.1 GCA_031288765.1 Planctomycetaceae bacterium | reverse complement strand
CTCAAACAGCAATTGATGCAAAGCGGACATCGCTTCACTTGAAATTACGGAAAGCGGAACAATAAAGTTCACATAACCGTTCTGTTTTACCAAATTAAACCCGTTTTCAATAAATAATGCAAACGAATCTAATGAACCTTTTTGTTTATTCTTGATGGTTTTTGCTGACTTATAAAATGTTCGGCAATACTTTTTTTGTTCCTCAGTTAGATTGGCGCCATACGGAGGATTACCGATGACAATATCAAAGTTTTCCACGCCGAACATCCAGCGGGAATCGAAACATGGTGAAAAAACCGTTTCGGAGTGATTCCATTGACATAACGCCCTAATATCGTCGCTGTCACTTTTATCGGCAAGGTCTTTTTCTAACAGATAAATCCGTTTCTTTAATCCTTCTCTTACTTCAGCATTGCCTTCCTTAAAATAATCCTGCTTTAATGCAAGAATTTCGTTGAATAATGTTTGATTCGCATTGAAGAACAAACCGCAGCAATCAACTCCTCTGAGTGTATCTGCCGTAACAAATTTATAATTGAGGCTCGGCAGTGATTCAATTCCAAAATTATAATCATTCGGATTCGGTTGAATTTCCTGTACGAGTGAAAGGAATAAACGCAACATTGCAATCTGAACTGCCATCGGTTGAATGTCCGCTCCATAAATTACGTTTTGCAGTATTGCTAATTTTTTTTGGTACCGCTCTGCTTGCGTTAGTTTTTTATCTTTAGAAATACGTTGCAAAATCATGTTCATTACACCGCAAGGAAAGGCTCCTGAACCGCAAGCTGGATCAAAGATTTTGCATTGCATTAAATCATTATTGTATTGTGAATAGGCGTTTAACGCTTCGTTAACCATATAGTTCACAATTTCACGGGGAGTGTAATAACTTCCTGTAACTTTACGGCGGCTTTCTTTGCTATCCGCGTCAATACAAGACAACAAACACTCAAACATCTTACCGATAAATTCAGGGTCGATAAATTCCGAATTATCTGTCTCGTCAAGCGTGTATTTATATTGCGATAATATGTAAATAATTCCTGCAACAGAATATTTGCCGTCAAGGTCTTTGATTGTCTTTGTTCTTGGCGCAGAGAAAAAGTAATCGTCATTCAATAAAATATTATCGTCGGAATGTTTTGTGAAAAGTCCGCCGTTGAAAAATGGGATGTTCTTGTGAAATTGTGGCTTAACATTGTTGTAGTTTTTGATAAGATTTTTATTTTCTAACTCTTCCCGCTTATTCATCGGCGTATTGAGAGAATAAAAAAACAAATTGCGGATTACAACCTTGTAATAGCGGTATTCGTTTTCTTTGAGATTTTCTCTGATATAATTTTCATCAAATAAACAAGCAGGAATAAGCCCTTTTTCTTTAAGAAAAAAGCACAGTAATAGACGTATGATTATTCGCAGCGTATAATCTGGATTTTTAGATTCTTCGGTTACCCAGAAATACCAGTTGCGGAGTTCTTCGTAAAACTTTTCGGAAAGTTCTTTTCGTTTATCTTCGTTACGGATTTGCTCTTTGATTTTTTCAAAAGCATATTCAACATCTTTTTTTTCGCATTTAACCCATTCGGAATTTTCGCCTGTATCGTCGAATTGGATAACCTTGCAACCCTGTTTTTCAAGATAACGAATAATCATCTTATCAATGTTTTTCCGGTCGGTGCTGACAATAACGTCTTCCCAAACGTGAATTTTTTTGACAGGAATTTCATGTCCCTGTTGTTTAATACGGGATTGGACGCTTCGAGTCGTCTCACCGATTTTCAAGAAACCTTGAAGTTTAGGAATATCATTTATTTGGTATGCGTAAAGTTTCATTGTATTTGTGTATTGGTGTTTCTGTTCGATTATAGTTTAATTGTATCATTTCACTCGCATATTGCATTCTGGTGAAGTGTACAAAATATGTTGTAAAATTTTTCAATACTTCGACAAATGATTAACTGAAATTTTTTCTCTTCCAGAGACTTTCCAGTGGCGCTGGACGGGAATTTTCTGTTTCCCGCAAACTTTCAACCAAACCACTATAAACGATTTTTTTATTTCCACAACCTTCCGGAAAACACCGGTAATGATTTTTTGTTTTTCGCAACATCAAGAATTTTTTTTTTTTTCACAATCTACTTTTTAAAATTGAATACCATGTACAGGACTCTTAATACCAGCAAGGACATTATCATTGCCCCGATTACCCCGCCAATAACAACTGTTGCCAATGGGCGTTGGACTTCCGCGCCAATTCCCGTACTAAAAGCCATCGGTAAAAATCCAAGACTTGCCACCAACGTCGTCATTAATACAGGTCTTAATCGCGTTACAGCCGCATCCATCACCGCCCTTTCCAACTCCATCCCCTTCTCCCGCAATTGCCGAATATACGAAACCAAAATCATATCATCCAACACCGCCACTCCGGACATCGCAATAAAACCCACCGCCGCCGAAATCGAAAAAGGCATGTCCCGAACCCACAACGCCACTATTCCTCCAACCCACGCAAAAGGTATCCCCGTAAATACACGTAACGTATCCGCCAAATTCCGGTACGTAAAATATAACAACATAAATATCAAAAAAAGCGTAACAGGAACCACCACCAACAAACGTAACTTCGCACGCTCAAGATGTTCAAACTGACCGCCAAACTCCACACGATAACGCGCCGTCGGCATTGTAACTTGCTCCGTTATCCTACGCTTCGCCTCGCTCACAAAACTGCCAATATCTCGACCGCGAACATTCGCCGAAATAGTTATCCGGCGAATCCCCCATTCGCGCGAAATCGTTGACGGTCCCTCAACAACCTCCACCGCCGCAAGACGACCCAACGGAATCTGCGCTCCGTCAGGAGTTAAAACCGGTATCTCCTTCACCGATTGCGGATCATCCTGATACTTGTCCGGTAAACGTATCACTATCGGAAATCGTAACTCGCCGTCTATCACCTCGCCGACAACCTTGCCGCCGACAGATTCCACCAAATCCAAAATCTCATGCACGCTTATTCCATAAGTCGCTAATTGTTCCCGTATCACCTTGATCAATAACATCGGTTGCCCCGTAATCTGCTCAACCGAAACATCCGCCGCGCCGCGAATCGAATTCAATACCGCCTCAATCTCGCCAGCCTTCAATACCAATAAATCCAAATCATCGCCAAATAACTTGACCGCCAAATCAGCGCGTATCCCCGACGCAAGCTCATTTATCCGCATCTCTATCGGTTGCGAAAATCCCAACCGTTGACCGGGTAAATCCCGCAACACTAACTCTATCATCTCCGTCAACTCCGCCTGCGTCTTTGCTTTCGTCCATTGTGAACGGGGCTTCAACGAAATAAATATGTCTGTCAACTCCGTTCCCATCGGATCCGTACTTATCTCCGCCGAACCGATCCGGCTCCACACATTGCTAATCTCATCGGGAAAATTTTGCAACAACACCCGCTCCATCTCCGTATTGTAACGAACCGATTCCTCAATATCCGTACCGGCAGGACGAACCACGCCGACAACAATCGAACCTTCCGAAAGACGAGGTATAAACTCCGAACCCAAATGAGGCGCAATCATCCCAAACACAACGACCAACACACAAACCGCAAATCCCAATATTACCGCCTTGTGATGCAACGAAAATTTCAGTACCGGTAAATAAATCAATTTTGCCAACCGCATCAACAACGGCTCACGTTCCGAAATTTTTCGCGGCAAAAATATACTCGCTAACACCGGCATTAACGTCAACGATAATATCATCGAACCCAACAATGCAAAAATCACCGTCAACGCCATCGGACGAAACATCTTGCCCTCAACTCCCTCAAGCGTCAATATTGGTAAATACACAATCATAATTATCAATTCGCCAAACATCGTCGGCTTGCGAACCTCTATCGCGGCATCACGAATAATATCCAAACGTGATTTACCGTTGCTGGAATTGTCCGACAATTTACGCGCGCAATTCTCTATCATCACAACAGAACTATCAACAACCAACCCAAAATCCAACGCGCCCAAACTCAATAAACTCGCCGCTATCCCGAATTTGTACATTCCCGTAAACGCAAAAAGCATCGATAACGGAATCACCAACGCAACTATACACGCCGCACGAATATTGCCAAGAAAAGCAAACAATACCGCTATCACCAATAAACCGCCGTCAAAAAGATTCTTCCTAACCGTATCAATAACAAAATTAACCAACTCCGTCCGGTCATAAACCGTTTTGATTTGTATATTCGCCGACAAATTCGTTTCAATAGATTGTAGTTTGTCCTTCATCGCCGTCGTAACACGATGACTATTTTCGCCCATCAGCATAAAACCTAAACCCATGACCACTTCGCCTTGACCGTTTGCCGTAACCGCCCCCCGCCGTATCTCATGCCCGATAACAACATCGCCAATATCAGAAACTAAAATCGGAACACCGCCCTCAGCAGAAATTACAATTTGACGTATCTCTTCAATATTCGCCGTCCGCCCAATCCCTTGTACAAAAAGCGAACCGCCGCCCGGACGGCTAATATTACCGCCGCCGCTGTTCAAATTATTTTTCTGCACAGAATCAATCACTTGGTCAAACGTCAATCCGTGTTTCGCCAATTTATCCGGATCAAGCCGTATCTGAAATTGCCGCTTAAAACCGCCCCAAGTATTGATTTCCGCAGTACCCTTAACATACTCCATCACCGGCTTAACCTGCCAGTCGTGAATCATACGCAACTCCGTCTCCTCCGTCCCTTTTCCAGTTACAATATAATTCAACACTTCGCCAAGACCCGTCGAAATAGGTCCCATCTCCGGTTTCGCAATACCGTCAGGCAGCTCAACCGTGTTAAGACGCTCCGCAACAAGTTGACGCGCAAAATAAATATCAATACTGTCGTCAAACACAACCACCACCTGAGAAAATCCAAACTTGGAAACACTGCGCATTTCCAAAAGACCGGGCAAACCGCTTATAGATTGTTCGAGCGGATAAGTAATCTGCTTCTCAATTTCTTCCGGTCCAAGCGACGGAGCATTCGTGTTAATCTGAACTTGAATCGGCGTCGTATCGGGAAATGCATCAATATCAAGACGCAACAACGAATACAAACCCAATACACAAAATAAAAATACTCCCAAAAGAACAACAAATCGATAACGCAACGAAAAATCAATCACACGGTTCAATATGTCCATAATATTAATTTAAGTTAAAAAAGTTTTAAAAATATTCCCCATAATCGTCTTTATTAAGAATTTTATCCGCAACGCCTTTTTTAATGATGTTTGCGATAAATTCTTCTTCAGTAGATACATTTCAGCCACAGCTCCGCCAAGCATAAGATTGATTCCATCAATATCGGTACTGACAATATTA
>JAITQV010000185.1 GCA_031288765.1 Planctomycetaceae bacterium | reverse complement strand
TGATAAAGAATGAAATCGCCAATGAAAATACTCTCACCGGCGATTTTGTTTCAATGTTTTTTAACGTTTATTTTTTCGGAATGGAAAATTGTTTTTTTTCAATTCCGCATCTCGTCTTTTAGCAAGATAACGTTGAAATACACGACACATTTTTTGTGTTATAATTTTATTAGTAACGAAATCATCGGTTTTCATCTCGTGAAAATTCCTGTTTACCACTCGTTTTCTAGGTTGAAAAGACAAAATATTGAAATAAAAATATGCGTAAAATATAAAATCAACAGGAACTATTTACTCAAAATTTATCGTTTTCGCCAAAGGGTTTCTTCTTTGATTCCGAGTTCCTTCCGAACAACAGCAATGTCATTTTTGAAACGTTGAGCATCTTCAGGATAACCGGCAGTTGGTTTTAAATCAGGAATCTTTTCCCGCCAAAACTCATTAAATTGAATCATTGCCCGTTCACGGAGATATTTTGAATTCATTGACGCCAGAGCAACTGGAACTTGCGATTCGCCCTTAGCAAGAAAACGAAATTCCAACGGCTGTTTTTTGTACGTCAACCGATAAATACTACTCGCCCGACTTTCCTGAACCGCTTGAATCCATAAATCGGGAAAATATTGAGTGAGTAAATCAAGATAATGATTCCGACCGCCATGTTTGTCACAAAAAATCAACACCGGTATTGCCTTATGATGGGCGTTGAGAACTTCGGAAATCAAGGCTAATGTTGCATCGGAAAGTAATGAACCTTTGGAATCAAACCGGTCAAGTTCACGGTTAAATTCTTCCGGTTCAATAATTCGGCTGCGAATATCACAAAGCCGGATTTTATTTTCGGACAAAATTTTCGTGAATACCGCCGTTTGTTCCGTCAATATCGTTTCATCCGCATTCAAAGGAGAAAACGTTTGACCTAAATAACGCAACGGAATCATAATACCGTATTCCAACGCCGTCAACGAACCGCCGCCATGATATAATTTTTTGGAATCGGCGATTTGAATTTTGTGAGCATTGAGTTGCGCAAGAAGCGGTAACAAATTATCGGTCGGCGATTCCCAAACGGTTGCCGAAATTACCAAAGGTCCAAGATTCGGACCGTAACCGGCTTCATCCGTTCCGATAATAAGTTGATTTCCGCTGTTTTCGTTCATTTTTTGTGATGTGTGGTTTGTGATACGTGATTTGTGAATAACGAAAAGAGATAGTCAATCGTATGCGGCTCACATCACAAACCACACACATATTTAAAGTTCCAATTTCCAAGGAGCGCGGTATTCATAATGCAGAAGCGAATCGGCTTTTTCGTTATCGATAAAACGTTCTGTTTCAGGATTCCATTGAAGACGTTGCTTGACTGCCAGTGAAATGTTCGCAATTAAACTCATTGTGGTACTGCGATGCCCTTCCTCGACATCCATATTCGGCACCGCACGGGATTTAACACAATCAATAAAGTTACGGGCATGTTGCGCCGTAATATTGAGATTGTTGTTACTGCCGCCCAATGTTTCTTCGTGTTCTTTCATTCTTTCACCTTTAGTCTGAAATTGCCCCGCTTTTTCCGGTTTGATAATGTAACGTCCGTCATTAACGTACAAAGTTCCCTTCGTACCGCGAAATTCAACATAACAGGGAACCGGCATAATCGGATTGGAATTGGCTTCGTAATGGCTAAATTCAAGCAGACGACCGGAAGAAAACAGCCACGTAACATGCATTGTATCAGGAATTGTCCGATCATCGTTCACCGCAAATTGACCGCCCATAGCACAAACATCCATCGGCGCTTTTTCTTTAAGGAACATACGAAAAATATCAATAAAATGGACGCCGTTGTTCGCAATTTGTGACGAATAATCGTTCCACCAACGGAATTTGTACGGAGCGATATTCGGTTGGTAATCACGGTGATTTCGGGGACCAAGCCAGAGATTCCAGTTCAGTTGTTCCGGCGGAGTTACCGGTTTCAATCTGCCGATTCCATCAGGAAACATGTTGCTCATGTGGCAGCATCGCGCAACAGTAACCTTGCCGATTAACTCGTCAATATTTTTCGCCGCCAAATCACGGTAAATATTTCCGCTGCGGCGGTGAATACCAACCTGAACAATCCGGTTGTATTTCCGTGCGGCTTCAACCATTTTCCGTCCTTCAAAAACGGTTACGGAAAGAGGTTTTTCGACGTACACATCTTTTCCGGCTTTACACGCTTCCACTGTTTGAATGGCGTGCCAGTGATCCGGTGTTGCGATAACAACGGCGTCAATATTTTTTTGTTCATAAATTTTTCGGAAATCTTCAGTAATTAATGTTTCCGCAACGGCATATTTTTCTTTTGCGGTTTCAAGAGTTTGCCGGTCAACATCGCAAAGTGCGGCAATTTCAACATCGGGTTGTTGTTTAAAAGCGTCGAGGTCTTGCCGTCCGCGATTGGCAACACCAAGAAATCCGACACGCACACGATCATTCGCCCCAACCGTTTGACTGTACGAACGCGCCGTCTGCAATGCCGCAAAACCGGTTGTTATTGCAACGGTATTGTTAAATGTCCGGCGGTTAATATTATTTTTGGCGGTCATTTGATTTTCTCCTTAAAAATAATAGATTTATTTCCCGTAAAAAATGTAACTGTTTACACGTTTCGGGAAATAGTTTCAGTTAAAGGCTAACATTATCTTTCGATCCTGTCCGAAATTCAATACACTTTTTTACGCCAAAATACTTGGAAATTACGACAATCAATCGGATTGCTTCTCAATAAGCAGACTGACAAGAGTAAATAACTTTTTAATTTTTCGTGTAATATCGGTTTCCGTATTGGCGATATTTTGGGCTTTCTGAAAAGATTTTTTCGCTTCTTCATTTTCACCAATATCGTACCAAATAGATGTTATTGACGTGTAAATATAAAACAAACTATCATTTTCCGAAACTTGTGTAGGTTGAGCGGATTCGTCCAAAAAGAGTTTTTTGAATACT
>JAITQV010000180.1 GCA_031288765.1 Planctomycetaceae bacterium | reverse complement strand
AACAATTTAGTTAATAGTTTTATAGTGAATAGTTCGTAAGCGAATTTAATATGTTGCGGTAATCTAATTTCCGTAGGAAATCCCTACCAATAGAAAATCAATATAACAAATCAATAAATCTCCATAGGAAATCCATCTATAAATAAAAACAAAAAAATAAAATGCGAAAAGATTCACAATTTATTTTTTGGGGAGGGGTATCTTGACCGATAATTTTTAAAATATAGAATAACCGATCAAATAATTTTCCATTATTTAAATTCAACATTTAGGAGATTAAATTACGTTTTGAAAAATAAGTAGCCCGAATTTTTGTTCGGGTGAAAAAAATAATCGAGTACGTCAACAACTAACAAGTCGTCATTTTGACGAATTGTAATTTTCTACATTACGACCGGATTTTCCGGGTAGAAAATTACTTGATACTGAAAAGTTGCGTGGCTCCCGCAAAGGGAGCGTCGCGTTCAGTATCGTAGGTATAATTCAGCGTTACATTTTAATATGTAATGCACCATTTTCGTAGATGGGAATGAATCTAACTTGTTAGCGTGTCGCTCCGTCAAAGAGTGACATTTCTGTTGCCGTTTCTCGGCTTAGTGTTTGTTTCCCAATTTCAGCAACAACAGATTATGCGTTATGTAATCTGTTAAATATGTTCCCGTTTTTCTTAAGGAGAAAAGACAATGTTTGTAAAACTATTTAACCTTGTGCCGTTTTTAACGGCAATCCTTATAGCATCTTTTATGCTATGTGTTATGTTGTGTTCCGGCGGTAAATTCCGTTCGAAAGTTCGTCGAACCGGATATCGAAACGGGTTTACGCTGGTGGAGTTACTGGTGGTAATTGCGATTATCGGAGTGTTAATCGCATTACTGTTACCTGCCGTCCAAGCCGCGAGAGAAGCGGCAAGACGGGCACAGTGTACCAACAACTTCAAACAAATTGGAGTCGGTGTTCACAATTTTCACGACGCTAGAAACGGTATTGTTCCGACAGGTTTGGGACGGTATCGCGCAACCGGATACATTCTTCTCTTTCCATTTCTCGAACAAATGCCCATGTACGAGTTACTGGATCAGAAGACGGAAGGATTTCACTATCACTTCAACCAAGAGGTTTGGACAGACACCGCCAATGTTCATCATCTGTCTGATGAAGAGCGGAAACAATTTTTCAGCGTAGGAATTTATCGGTGTCCAACCCGCCGATCTATCAACGCCGAACATGGTGTTTATGATGCTTCTTACTCTGCGGCTTCAGGAGACGAAAGATACCGTATGGGACCCTGTAGCGATATTGCTATGGTTGTTTACCTTAACGAAGCAACAGCATCAACAGAATTCCCAAGTTTGACCTATTATTATTGGCGAGTTATTTGGGGAGCAACCGAGAGTTTGTCTGGAGTTGACCAACGAATGCAAGCTACTCGAAGTGCAATGAGAAACGCAACACAGGCAGGGCAAGGAATGGGAAGTTCCACAAATTGGAAAAATTGGATACCAAGAGATACGTTTGCGAGAGTTGAAGACGGACTTACAAATACGATCTTTTTTGGTGAAAAACATATCCATCCCAACAATCTTGGGAAAATGACACCGGTAATAACAACCAGCAAAGATTATCAGGATTCTCCTTATTCCCATCCCGGAGCGGGAAGTGATAGTGATGCTTTTCCGTGGCGCGGCTTTTGTAATGGTACGACTTGTTACGGTTTAGCCAGAAATCCTAATGAATATGAAAATGTCACTATTTTTCAAATGTCATTTGGTAGTTGGCATCCCGGTGTTTGTAACTTTCTATTGGGGGATGGTTCGGTTAGATCAATCAATAACACCACTCCGGTTGGAAACCATAACGATAAATCCGTTATGTTAAGACTGGCTGATTGTATGGATGGTCAAAATGTTTATCTTGAATAATCATTAATATTTTCATGGATTTTTGTTTTTTGACAGGATTTATAAGATAATAAAATAACCGGAATACGGCAAAATAAAATCTGACAATCCTGTCTAAAAAACAGACTCTTAAAATGTGATGAGTAAAATTTTAGTAATTATTCAGCGGAATGTTTTTGTCCTAAGCCCGTAGGGCGAGATGTGCATAACCGTAGGTGGAGCGAAGCGCAACTGGCGGATCGGAATTTCCCAACTCGATACAAAAACAAAAGGTAGGCGACCTTTCGCCGAAAGGTCGCAATGTAGGGGGCGAAAGATTTTTCGCCCCTACCACATATACGAAGGTCGGCTAACGCCGACGCAGCCCTTCGGCGAAGGGTTGCCTACCTTGTGAATCTGATCCGGCGGTTGCGCTGCGCTTCACCGCCGGTTATGCACATCACACCCCTGACGGGGTTAAGATTCGGTTTTAATACCGTTGCGGCAATGATTCCGCTTGCGTCCTCCACTATTAACTATTCACTATACACTATCAACTAATATGTTGCCCTACGCTATTATATTAAGGGCTTGCAGCCCATTTTCGGAACAAAGGACTGAATAGATACCACTATCTTTGCGGCAGGATAAACAAGATTGACAGGATTTTATTTGTCTTTTATCCTGTCAATTCCGTAAATTCCGTAAATTCCATCAAAAAACAGGCTTGGAGATGTTCCTTCAAATCAAAATTCCTAATTCACAGACGACAAAACGTTTGCCTTTCTAAAAACCGGTTATGCGGAACCGTAAGAAATAGAGTTGCCGGAAAAATATTGTTTCATTCACGCCGGTCATTCGTGTTCAACAGTTAACGGGCAACTTTGGGTATCGTAAAAACCGCCCGGCTTTTAGGAACAATGTTGTACTCCGTCTTGAACTCTTCATCGTCAACACCGGAATTGTTCAAAACAGAAAAAGTTACCGGAATAGAATTGTCGGATAATTCTTTTTGTTGCTCAAAACCGGATTGCTGTTCAAAACCGCGCGAAACAGATTGAACCGTTTCATTTTTCTTGTCTTCCAAAGAATTGTGAACCGCAAAAAAAGGGTCATTCTGAAATGTTTCATTAAATTCCTGTTTAATCTCTTCAGAACTCACCGCTAAAATCATTGTGTTGTCTGCCTGTTGTATTCGATAGATTCGTTTCTGCGTGAAGGGCGCGTCTGCCGGAATCGGATACATTTCCGTTTTGAGCTCGGATTTTGCCGACAAGTTCCGGTGATTTCGCCGAGCAATTCGCATCGCCACACGATCAACCACTTCCCCAAAATCCTCCCGAACCGCTTCACGAATATTTTTGACCTGATACCCGGCTCTTTTAACCGATTCCGCATTGATTCCGGCAGACTCGGAAACATAGCCGACAAACGCCACCGTTTGTTCAAAATTACTGTCGGCAACTTTGCCAAGTGTTGTTGCAAAAAGTTTCGCAAGAAAATCAACCCCAAGATGATCTATCCGAACAAAAACTTCCAAATCACAAATAATAACCGGTTCATTATTCACGTCCCGCACACTCCGGCTGCGGAAAATAAGAACAACCTCGCCGTCATAAGACTTGACCAGAAAAGGTCCTTTATATAACCCCTTCGCATAAATAATACAAATATCGTTCGTGCGGTAAACAACCTCAACAACCGCACTGGTTCCGGTCGTTTCTTTCATCAGATACTGATCTTTGTCCAATTCCCGAAACGAAAGTTGTGTTATCCCCAGCTTTTCCCAAAAACCAACAACAAGGTCAGGATGTTCCGAAAGAAATTGAAACATTTCCGGATCGGCATAAACTTTTTGTTGAGGCATCCGGCGAAATAAAGAATATTCCGAAATAACACGGTTGATCTTTAACCTGCTTTGCGAAGAAAGAAAATCCCAAGGAATTTTTTTCAAAGAATCATGAATTTCCTGTTCCTGATTCGGAACAACCGCATGTCTTTTCAAACGCGAATCTTTATTTTCTTTTCTTGTAACTGTTGTTTTTTCTATTTCTTCCTGTCCCCATACCGGAAAAGCAGGCAAAAAAAGGAGAATAGACAAAATAATCGTCCCAATCGACAACAAGAACGGCATCTTTTTTTTACAATAGACTATTTTATTCATTTTACTGCACTCCCTACAATTTGGCGGCGTTGATGTTCCGATCATAAATCAATCACGCCCCAAAATCATAGGGAACGCAAAAAAATGAATAAAATAAAAAGAATAAACAAAATTTGGGAATTTTGTCGAATCAATAAACTGCTTTTAAACATCGGCTAAACAAAATCATTTGCTCAAAATTTCTTTCACGTTCGATATTTTCCAATTTTTCCTCATGTTAGGCATGTTTGCTCTTGAATGTTTTTCCGTTTTTTGTCACTATACTTAATTATAGTTGGCAACGCCCCCGCAAAATTCGGAGAGATTCGGTTTATCGGTAAGATTGACGTTTTGCTGTTCCTGTGTGACGGACACTTCGTTTTTGCAGGGCAATGCGGAAAACCGATGATAAAATTCCTTTGGTTTTGGATTAATAATGAAAGTTAGTTTTGGGTGAGTTATGAAACTTCTCCGTTTAATTTTATTGCCGTTTGAATTGTTGGGTCAGTTCCTCTGCGTAACAGGAACATTCCTGTGGAAATTTATCGGGAAACTTTTCCTTTCACCGTGGGGACTTATTGTTCCTTTAACACTTCTTTCGCTATTATTTCTTTTTTCGCAGCTCACTCAAACATCGCGGCAAATTGCGGAGAATTACGCAAAGGAGTTGGAGTTTTGCGAGGAGTCGAAAATTCCGGTGTTGGCGGGGCATCTTGTCCGGCTCGGCGAATACGGTATTCCCGCGCTGGTTCAAGGTTTATGCTCTTCACGTGAACCGGTTTTTCTCATGTGCCGCAACACCCTGCAACATGAAATGGAACGTTGGGAACAACTACCCACATCCCAACGTCTTCGGTATTACCGTTTTTTTTCCGCCGCATTGCTCAACAACACCGCAAAATTCGGAACAACAGCCCAAACAGAAGCAAAATTGTTTGTACAAAAAATGTTGCGAAACCTTGTTGTTTTGAAAAGCGGTGATTCGTCGGAATTGCGGTTGGTTACACGGAATTGTGAACAGATTCTTTCGATAATCAAAACGCCGCCAACAAAAATTCCAATTCCCAATGATGATGCCGTATCTGTTGAATCTGCCGCCGGTTCTACGGACGGAATGGCTCGATTCAGTCGGGGAAAATTCGATGCGGCGTTGATGACGGCTCACGGAACGCCGTTCCGATCCGGAGTTTCGGACGAACTCCAACAAGAAACCGATATTGCCGGACAAGACGCCGGCGATATGTTTGCCGTAAGCCGGGCTGAAAGATTATACGCTTACCACCAATCTCCGTTGTTTCAAAAGCAATTCGGAACATCTTCTCCCAATTTGGAAACAAACTCATTGCCGGATCAAAATATTCCCGACGGCAACAATTCCCCCGAAATGTTAGCGTCGATGACTCCTTCACGATTTTCCGGTTCATCTTCGGTCATGGCGGGATTGCCGGAATCGTTGTATGCGAAGCCGGAAGATAAAATTGCACGGAATATTCGTTTACCGGAAAAGGAAATGCCCCGAAATATTCCAGAAAAACGGGATTCGGCTCATTATTTACCGGCGGAGAGCGGTTTTCGCGAAGAACCGGAGTTTTCTCTTCCTTGGGAGTTTCGCGAGATAACATTGGAAAAAGTTTCCAATCTTTCTTCGGCACGGTTGATGCGGTTACTTCACCATCCTGACAACCGGTATGTTTCCGAATCGCGTAAAACGCTTATTGCTCGGGACGGATTTCAGGATATTCATTTGAAGCTTGCTTATCGTTTGTATCATCCGGTTGCGTCGGTTCGGATGGAGATTATTTCGATGTTGCCGAACACGCAAGGAATTCGTTCGGAGGCTTGGCTTTCCGCGCTTCTGGCGGATCCTGATAATGATGTTCGTTATCGTGCGGCGTCTTTTCTGGCAACTGCCGGCGATCCGGCAATGCAGCGGCTTGTTATTGACAAGGGCAAGCGCGACTTGGATGCCAGAATTGTCAATTTAGCCGACCAACTTCTTGAACAACAACGCCATCGGGTTCGGCGTTAACTTTGTGCGGTAAAATAATTCGCATTTTCAAGACCGTTGGAGATTTTGCTCATATTGTAGTTGCGGCCATGGGAGAGTGTGGTCATCGGTAGTCAGTCAGTCATGCAGGCAATTGTTCGCCTATTTTGCGATTAGCAATTCACAAGGTAGGCAATCGTTCGCCGAAGGGCTTTCGTCCACCGTTGTGTCGGTGTCAGCCGACAATGAATTTATGTTATGTTGGATGTTTTGGTTGCCTATCGGCAAGCAACCGTGAGTGAAAACTCTTCGGCGAAAGGTCGCCTACCTTGTGATTTCCCACCGTTGCGGCAATAATTCCTGTTTGCGAACTATTCGCGATTGACTATACTATTGTGTCCCTACAGGACACGAATTATGATTTATACAATATTTTCTACCAACATGCCGTCCCTAACAGGAC
>JAITQV010000140.1 GCA_031288765.1 Planctomycetaceae bacterium | reverse complement strand
CTTTCCGCGTAATATCCATGTTTTCCGCGTTAAAAAGATATTCGACTAACAGATACAAATCCTGTAAATCTTGTTTATCTTATCACAAAGGTAGTTTGGGGCAATGATTTTTAGAGTTCAGTTTCCTTTTTGACGATGGCGGACAAGACGTCCGTGTTTCTACATAATCATCAGCGGAATTTCTACTCACAGAGGTAATTGTCTATTTATTAACCACTGAATACACGAAATACACGGAATTTGTAAATAGTAATGGCATACAATTTCAAGATTAGTTTATTTATAAGGAATAAGACACAAAAATGTTTTTTTGTTATTATATTCATTTTGTATCCTCAAAAAATAAACTTGTAATCTTATCAATTTACTAATTTCCGTGTGTTCCGTGTATTCTGTGGTTAACAAAATAGACGGTTACTCACAGAGTCCCAGGGGCGCAAAATTCCATGGAATTTCTGTTCCCGGAGTCCCAGGGGCGCAAAATTCCATGGAATTTCTGTTCACAGAGTCCCAGAGGCGCAAAATTCCACGGAATTTCTGTTCACAGAGTCCCAGGGGCGCAAAATTCCGCGGAATTTCTGCTCCCGGAATCCCAAAGTAGAGAAATACACAGTGTATTTCGTATCTATTCAGTGGAATGTTTTTTTGTCCTAAAACCGCAGGGCGAGATGTACATAACCGGCGGTAAAGTTGCGTTGGCGTCAGCCGACCAGTACATTCCTTGTTCTTGGCAAGCCGGCAACGCAACCGCTAGTTGCCTACCTTGCGAATTGTTAATCATAAATATAGACGAGCGGTTACCTGCCTGACTGTGTCATTCTGCAACAAATGACGGAATAGATACTTGTAGGGAAAATTGTTCAGATGTTGATAACGAAAATCCGGTTTGCATGATTCTGATGCCGAAGAAACGCAATCCCGGAACCATCAGGTGAAAAAACAACCGCGTAAGGCAATGGAGCATCACTCTCATTGGTTTTGGGAGTTAACCGGATTGTTTCGGTTTCCGAACTGATACAAACAGAATAATCCATAACGTGTACAATATTCTTGCCGTCAGGATTCCAAGAAAACGCCGAAGTAATATCGTGATTGCCGTGAGTCCACTGGTGCGGACAACCGCCATTCGGAGAAATCGTCCAGATTTGGACAACACCGGCATCGTCCCGCATCAAAAACGCAATTTTCGAACCGTCCGGCGAACTGCGAGGCCAATGCCTTACACCTTGAACTCCGGGAAAACGCCAATCCGTTGTATAAGTCAAACGCCGTTGTACAATTCCCTGCGGCGGAGCAGGTCGCTGAGTCAATGTTCCTTCCAACGGCGCATTGCCGGAAACCGCAAAGTGTTCCATTTGATCAGGAAGATCAACAATGAAAATTTCCGTAATAATTTGATTGTTGTTTCCAATAACATCGCCAAGAAAAGCAAGGGCTTTTTTCCGGCGTGAACCGTCCGGTTTAATGTAACCGTCAACACCAACCCACGAATCTTCAAATGCTTTCCGAATTTCATCACTGCCGGGTTGCGGATGATTCACGGTTTGAGAAACAAGAACGGAAAAATAGGAACCGTCATGATTTCGCGGATGATTCCTGTTGACGCGGACAGGACAAAACGGAACCGCAACACCAATATTCCGTTGATCAAAATCATGCGGCGGAGCATTTTGATTTTTGTCCAATAAATGAAGCAAATGATCATTGTACGTAAAACTAATCCATTGACCGTCGCCGCTGAAAACATGAACATGCGAACCTCCTCGCAACGCTCCGGGCAAAAACGGCGGAACAACATTGCAAGCGTCCAATATCTCTGTTTGACCGTCGGGACGAAGAATCATTCCGTAACGATGTTGAAACGAATAATTCCAATGAGCGTCGGGATATTCGGGACCGTGAATGAAAACAAGCCGGTTCTCAACCGGTGAACAAGTTACAACACCGCAACAGGCTCCGTTTTTCGATTCATAAAGTGTTTCAAACTTTCCTGATTCAACATGAAGTTTTTCGATTCGGGTTCCGTCAAACACAGAAGCATCCTTACCGCTTCGAATATCATAAAACAAAAATTGACTGTCCGGCGACCAACAATTGATGTTTGTTAATTGATTTGGGCTGCATTGTGTTATGTCCCGTTTCATTTTCGTCTATTGTAACATTCTATAATTTCAAGACGTTCCTCAAACAAATGCCGCCGCTCGTGTTTTGATTTCGTTCCAATTAAGTGTCATTGATATTTGATGAGTATCAGTATTTTAGGCAATTATTATTTTATTTTTTGAAAATACGAAAAATGAAACACGTTAATCGGAATCACTGAAAAACACTTTCAATAAAAGAGCAATTATAATTTTAGTAATTTCGGCGGATTTTTGTAAACTATTTTCCCTGATACCACAGTGAACGCCAATATTTTTGGTCGAGGTCATAGTAATCTACCGGCGTTTTGTCGTCAAAATCTTTGGACAAAATTCCAAATCGTTTCATTTCCCGAATATATTCCGGGCGCGGTTGGAAGTCCGGCATATCGAAACGCTTAATCGTATCAAGTTGCAATTTGGCGCGTTCAATTCCGGTAAGTATTGTTTTGTAACTTTCATCGTCTTTTTTCAAAACAAATTCCCCGCATAAACCGTAACCGCCTTCTTCTTTCGACAACGGAGCCAACAACAACGCTGACTTTTCCGGTTTCGTTAAATCAAAAAACAAATGCCGCGAATATTTTCGGCGGCTGTCGTTGGGATCATTAGGATAAACCCACCAAGTGTGCCGAATCTCATCCGAAACAGACGTCGGCAATTGTTTTTGTTCGTTATGGCACGACGCACAATTTTTCTGTAGCGCCGTTTGCATTGCTTTCGTTTCCGCCCATTCCAAATCCGACCGGTCAAGCGTATTGACCAAATAACCGCCGAGCATTCCGCAACCCAAACCGGCATACGTTCCAATATACGTTGCGCCGGTCTCAAGCCAAAGAATCACGAGCATCTTTTCATGTTCCGAAAAATTGACGCCGTAATGTTCTTGTTGACAATACTTGGTGTAAATTGCGCTGGCGCCGCTTCCGAGTGTTCGCGGCGGATAATTTCCCAACGGTCTGTTCCTGCCGTCCGCAACCAAAGTCTCTTTACCGTAACGTTGATTGTCCAATGCACTGTGCGTTCTTGCCATAATATTGGAATAACTGATCGAATACATTGGTCCTCTATTGCCGGTCAAATTGAAATGCCCCTCACGTTTTTCGGGGCTATGACATTCGACACAATGTTTATCCCAAATCGGTTGAATGTCACGGGGATAGTCGATAACATCGGGAATCACGTTTTCATTTGCGGTTTTGTCGGTAACAACTTTATCGGCTGTGTTTTTTGGGGAAAAGCGGTTCACGGGTTTTGCAATTTCTGTTATTGGGCTTGCCGGTCGGCTCATTGCTGTCGGCATTTTTCGCATTTGAAGCGGAGTTGTTGTCCGTTCTTCGTGGCAACCCACGCAAGCGGTTGCTTCACCCGGCATTACGGTCAAAAACGATTGCATTCGTTTTACTGCCGAATTGTTTTCGTCGAGCGCAACAAAAAAGAACGCCCGTTTTGCCGGCAACTTAAAGCGAGCCGAACCGTCAGGATCAACCGGAACCGTCCCGACAACTCTTTCCAATGTAAACGAACCGCCGTAGGTCATTGGTTCCATTCCGCCGGTGTAATGAATCGGCATCGGCAACGTTTCTAAAATTAGAAGTTTTTTAATTTCACCCCTTTTAACGCCGTTCATGTTACGTCCTTGATAGACGTCGATGAGGGTCAATTCGCCGGTTTCTTGGGAGTCGTCTGTTTGTTTTCCGAGCGTGCGTTCTCTTTCACGTTTAATGAGCGGACGCGGTTCGTGAACAAAAAGAGGACTCAACGACGTGCGGACTTCCGTTATGGGACGAATTATTTTTCCGGCGTTGACGTGCTTTTTCCAATCATCGGGAATTTGAAACAGGGTTTGTGTTTCACCGTCTGCGTCGATCAATTCGATCTTATCGTTTTGCGCCGCCATGAAACAATTTTCGGAAAACGCCCAAGGATCGCGGTAATTACTTGCAACGGTAATTTGTCTTGCCTTTTTCAAGTCGTCGGGACCGTTTCGCGGATCAATAATTCCGACTCCTCCGGCATGTTCAACAGTACCGTGTCCATGCGAAAAAGACGCAACAATTTTATCGCTGTTTGGAATTGGTTTCGCGTCGATATAGACTTCGCCCGGGTGCATATTCCCGAAAAAGACCATTTGTTTTGTGCCGTCGGGATTCATTGTCCAGAGGTGATGATAATGAACTTGCGAACGGTCAACATATTCCCAACGCATGTAAAGGACTTGTCCGTTGGGCAAAAACCAAGGCGTATTATCTTGTTCGATATTTCCTGAGAGGGCGTGAATATTGCTGCCGTCTGAGTTGCAGCCGTAAAGAATCGCCACTTGCGTCAACCAGCAATTGACCCAGCGTTTGGCTCTTGTCGAAACAAAAATGATTTTATCGTCGGGAGTGTAAGTTGGTTCGATGTCGTCAAATTCGTCGTTGGTAATTTGGCGGATTTTATTTTTGTTGCTTAAATCCATTTCGTAAAGATGAAAATACATTGTTCCGGCGGGTTTGTAGGAAAAGAGGATTTTGTTGCCGTCGTAATGCACGCAAGGATCGCGGACGATTCCTAATTTATCATCGAGAAGAACTTCAATTTGTTTTGTATCAATATCGTAAATGCAGAGTTTTCCGCCTTCGTTTGGTGCCGGCAAGTTGTCGCCGACATATTGATTGTGAGCGTAATAACCGATATTGGCGTACCAATGTTCTGCGGTTTGAGTTCGTGTTGCGAAAACGATTTTTTTGACGTCTTTCAATTCATTCTTTTTGAATTCGGACAATAAATCTCTTTGGGGTTTTTCGATAATTGCCAACGGTTCATTTTTTAGCCGCAACGCAACATAATCGTACAATATCCAACTTTTACCTTCAAGAACAATTGTAAACGTATTGATTCCTTTTTTGATTATTCCTGCCGGAATGGCGAACAAATTGGATGCGTTGTCGCCTTTCCGTTTCGGGTTGAAGACAATATCCGCAAATTTCACATTTTTCGGCAATTGCGGCGGCAACTCCGTATCGTTTATTGAAACTTTAATATTCGATAAATCGCCTTGAGTTCCCATGTAACCGATAATAAATGTTGTTGGTTCATTGATTGTTTTATTCGATTCAAACCGAATTGTGAACGGGTGGATTTGACCGCCTTTTGCCCAAAATTGATCTTGTTTTGACGGGTGTAGAAAGGGCCAATCTGTTTCCGGTTTACTTTTACCGATGTCGTAGAGAACATCGTTTGGGAATTTATCGGGGAAGGCGGCGTAACCTTCCTTGACTAAGGCGAATTCGGAACAAAAAGAATCGGGAGAACCGATACAAAAAATGATATCGGTTTCCAACGGTTTTTGCGGCAATTCGTCGGCTGTTGTCAACGAAACCATGGTTGCGAGAACACTCAACAGAAAAAGGGAAATACGTTTCATTGTATTTTACTCCGGTGGTTGATTAAAAGGGTTGGTTAAGGAATTACATAAAAAACAAACTAAACAAACTTTTACAATCGAATCATTATTTTGACCGATTGGGTAACTGTTGTCAATAAAAGGTAAGTAATTATCTATTTTATTAACCAGTCGAATAGGCGGAGAATTTTCACTCCCCGCCTATTCAACAGTATTCAGTGGTTAAAAATATCTTCTCTATAAACTCGGTAATTCATAAAATAAACAGTTATGATTTATTTTATTCCTGAAATTTCATTTCCAATTTCTTAATTAACGTACCTTTACTATCTTCTGTTTCCGCTAAAGATTGAATATGCAGGTAAGACAAACCATGTTCTGTTTCGGTTTGCATTTCTTTACGCAAAAGAATGTTGTCTCCGTTAAAGAGTTCAGCCGTTCTTTTTTCCGCATCCCACACAATCCGAACTTCCGTCCAACTATCAACAGGAAGATCATTTTTTCCAATAGTAAAGGTAAATTGTGCCAAGTCTTTGATTGTTACGTCAATCGGATTAAACCAACGATCTGTCAGTGAAAGGTGTATTCCTTCTCCTCTTACACGTAAACGTATTTTAACTTCGCCTTTGTTGGTAGCCGGAAAATTCCAGACGGCACCTTGTATTTCGCTGAACAAGCGTTCGTCTTTAATCCGTGAAATCAACAGCGCTTCCTGAAAATTACCACCCGGATCTGGAACCATTACGGCTCCGTTGGTTCGGTTCCATGTACAATGACCAGGGATTTCTCTTAAATTACCGGAACGATCACCGGAAATACTTTTGAGATAAACTTGTGTTGATAGTTTTCCCATTCCTGTTCGGAAATCTTCACTTCGGCTTTTTTCGTAGAGCCATTTCGGATCAAAAATGATAACTTTACGACAAGTCCAATGTTGACCAAAGGAAAGAAGTACTTTTCCAAATGGAAGTTCTAATGCTTCAAATTGATGAATACTTTTATCCAAAGTATCATAACTACCGCCTTGAGTCCGGAAGTCGGCATCGTTACGAATTGTATTCAGCCAGATTTCCCGAAATCCTTTCCATGTTTTACCGTCATCATCGGAAATAGCGGCATGGTTTGCGTCGCGATTAGTGAATACATCTTCGCCGCCTTCGCCACTTATTTCACCTTTAGAAAGCGGCGGAAATTGATCTTCATGGCGTAATTCCGGTAACGGTTGAGTGTTACACCAAAAGAAAAGTGTTCGTCCGTCTGAAAGACAGTAAAGTGTTGGCATTGTCAATGTACCATGAAATCCGGAGGGTTCCGGGTCTGTCCATGTTTCCCCGCCGTCACGTGAAAAATATCTGTAATGATAATCCTGAGAAGTACGGGCAATCAACATCAAAGTTCCGTCGGCAAATTCAGTAATAGTTGGTTCACAAGCCCCATTTTGCCAACGCAATCCCTGATGTGGCGGTTTAATTTCGTGTTTTGGTACACTTTTCAACAAAACTTCGCGCCATGTTTCACCGTCATCGTCTGAGAGCAATAAAACAACTTGTCCGGGATGCCCTATTTGTGCGGGTGCAATCCAACGTTGGCGGTTCCGTAAAGGAATAAGTGTACGGAAGTTTTGATAGGGACGATTGGATATTTTTTTCCATGTCAGATTGGTTGAAGCGGGACTATTGGGACTTGTTATCACATAAGTTCCGCCTTCTTTGGAAGGATAATTCCAAAATTCACCGGTAGTAAGTACCGTAATATATTTACCGGAGTAAGGACTTCGGACGGATTGTCCCAATTCGTTTGGTGATGCGGAAAACTTTTTCCATGACAACCCACAATCGCGTGAAGCAAGATAAATCCGTTCAGATTTCCTATCGCTGTGGATTCTTTTTCCTTGTGAACCGTAAATCCGTATTTCTCCGTCCGGCATCACGCAAATATCACGCCACGCATTGCCGGGCGGAACCGTAACAACAACCGGTTCGTAAATTGATTGTAA